>JALWPC010000488.1 GCA_026995265.1 Paracoccaceae bacterium | reverse complement strand
TTTGCGGCCACGGCCATTGCCGCCGCATTGCCCTTCGCGGGGTCTTTCTACACGCTCCTTGCCCTTGGCGTTCTGATCGGTGCCACTGGCGGCCCGCTTTACTCGCTCCTGATCGCGCATACCAACGATTATCTGGAGCCCGAGGACATGGCCAACGCCTCCGGCGCCCTGGTGTTCCTGAACGGTATAGGTGCCGCTGGCACCCCGGTGCTGGTGGGTCTCGCCATGGCCCGTTACGGGGCGTTCAGCTACTATTACGCGCTGATCCTGCTCATGGGCAGCATCGCCGCTTACGGGGCCTACCGGATGACCCGTCGCGAGGCTGTTCCGGTGGAAGAAACCATGAGCTACACCCCGGTTCTGCCACAAACCACCCCGATTGCCGCCGAAGTGGCGCAAGAAGTGGCCATCGAGGCCGCCGAAGCGGAAGAGGAAGGCGGTGCCGCGTAAATTTCCCTTGCCCGAATCAATATTTAGTCGTTTAGCTAAATTCAGGCACAATCTTGGGGAACAGGCCGATGACGATTACACCGGACGAGATTATTGATTTCTGGCAAAATGAAGTGGGGCCGAAGGGTTGGTTTGTGGTCGATAAGGACCTCGACCAGTTGATTCGCGACCGCTACCTTGATTTCTGGCACGATGTGCGCGCGGGCGAGTATGACAACTGGCCCTGCAAGGCCAGGGGCGCGCTGGCCATGCTGATCTCAATAGACCAGTTCCCCCGCAATATGTTCCGCGGCTCCAGCCTCAGCTTCGCCACCGACAGCAAGGCCCGCTGCATTGCCAAACGAGCGATTTTTGCCGGGCAGGACCTGAAGATCACCGAGCCGTTGCGGCAGTTTTTCTACCTGCCGCTGATGCACTCCGAAGTGCTGGCCGACCAGGACACCTGCATGCGGATGTACAAGCAGAATATGTCCGGCGAAGACCGATTTTTGCACCCCCGCGCCCACCGTGAGATCATCCGCAGGTTCGGACGGTTTCCTTACCGGAACAAGGCACTGGGGCGGGTGTCTACCCAGGCCGAAAAGGACTATGTGGCAGCGGGGGGCTATGGCCAGACCGTGAAGGAAATTCAGGCACTTGCCTAGGATTCTGGAATAATTCCAACACCTTCACCTAGAGTAAAAGCAAGTACTCCCGCCCGTCGGCCGCCGTTTTGCTGCGCAAAACGGGACCTCCCGTTGGGCGTGGCCTCGGCTTCGCCTCGGCGCGGCGCGTCAACCATCGCAATGCTTGGCGGGGTCGCGCTCGCGCCGCACGGGTGCCGCAGTGCTTTTGGCGGTTTAAGATGAGTATTTATGGAAGAATGAAGCCCAGCGGTTTCTATTTTTCAAAAATACTCCGGGGTGAGCGAAGCGAGGGGCAGCGCCCCTTACAGTGGGTGCATCAAGTGCCAAGGGTGCAGCGCGGCGCGGGTGTGGGCTTGCCAAAAGCGCTATGGTTGACGCGCCGCATTGCAAAAATGGAGCGGGCGACGAGGTTCGAACTCGCGACAACCAGCTTGGGAAGCTGGTGCTCTACCAACTGAGCTACACCCGCATTGGGGCTGATTTAGCGCGCCCGTTGCGTGGCGTCAATGCGATTATGGTTGCTATGCGGGAAAATCCGGCCATTATGTGAACGAGCGTTCAGGAGATGGATATGGATTTAGGTGTAAGTGCTAAAGTGGCCCCGCTGATCAAGGCGGTGCGGGAGATGGTGGCGGAGGAGATTGCGCCCTTGGAGGCGGAGTACCGCAGTGAGGTTGGCAAGGGCGGAGACCGCTTTGTGTATACGCCTCGGATGACCGAAATTCTGGAGGGGCTGAAGGCGGAGGCGCGGGCGCGGGGGCTGTGGAACTTTTGGCTGACCGACAGCGAAAAGGGCTATGGGCTCACCACGGTTGAGTATGCCTATCTGGCCGAGGAAATGGGGAAAACGCCGCTGGGGGCGGAGGTGTTTAACTGCTCGGCACCCGATACCGGGAACATGGAAGTGCTGGAGCGCTATGGCACGGCTGAACATAAGGAAAAGTGGCTAACCCATTTACTTAATGGCGAAATTCGTTCTGCCTACCTGATGACGGAGCCGGATCAGGCCAGCTCGGATGCCACCAATATTTCCATGTCCTGCGTGCGGGATGGCGACCATTATGTGCTCAATGGCGAGAAGTGGTGGTCGAGCGGGGCGGGAGACCCGCGCTGTGCGGTTTACATTGTGATGGTGAAAACCGGCGGTGAGGATGTGCACAAATACCGGCGGCATTCGATGGTGATCGTGCCCGCCGATAGCGAGGGCGTCGAGGTGCTGCGGGCGATGCAGGTTTACGGGCATGACGACGCGCCCCATGGGCATATGCATATCCGCTTTACCGATGTGCGGGTGCCGGTGGAGAATCTCCTTTTAGGCGAGGGCAGGGGCTTCGAGATCTCGCAGGGGCGGCTCGGGCCGGGGCGGATTCACCATTGTATGCGCGCCATTGGCCACGCCGAAAATGCGCTGGAACTGATGTGCAAGCGCGGGCTGGCGCGGGAGGCATTTGGCAGTAAAATCGCGCATTTAGGGGCGAATTATGATATTATCGCCGAGTGCCGGATGGAGATTGAGCAGGCGCGGTTGCTGTGCCTGAAGGCGGCCTGGATGATGGATCAGGGAGACGCCAAAGCGGCGGCGCCCTGGATCAGCATGATCAAGGTCGTTGCGCCCAAGGTTGCATTGAAAGTGGTGGATGAAGCGGTCCAGATGTTTGGCGGGCAGGGGATTTCGCAGGATACGCCCCTGGCGGCAAGCTGGACCCATCTGCGCACGTTGCGGCTGGCGGACGGGCCGGATGCGGTGCATCGGCGGCAGGTGGCGCGAAGCGAGTTGCGGCAGTATACCAACGAGAAAATCTGATGGATTTCAGGCGGATAGAGGCGTTCCTTGCTGAAGAGGTTGAAGGATTTCAAGGGCCGATTTCGGCAACAAAAACCCCGAGCGGGCAGAGCAACCCGACCTATATCCTCACCACCCCAAGCGGCAAATATGTGCTGCGCAGCAAGCCCGGGGGCAAGCTGCTCAAGTCTGCCCATGCGGTGGACCGCGAGTTCAGAGTGCTGAAAGCTCTGTATAATCAAGGGCTTCCGGTGCCCAGGCCCTTCGTGCTTTGTGATGACCGCGCGGTGTCGGAGACCATGTTCTACCTGATGGAATTCGCCGAGGGGGAAAACTATGGTGACCCGCGCCTGCAGGGGCTAAGCCCCAGAGATCGCAGGGAAATTTACGATCAGATGAATATCGGCCTCACCAAGGTGCACAAGGTGGACCTCACGCAGGCGGGGCTGCTGGATTACGGGCCGCCGAGGAACTATTTTGCGCGGCAACTCAGCCGCTGGAGCAAGCAATACGAGGCCAGCGCCACCGGGACCATTCCAGACATGGATGCGCTGATGAATTGGCTGGAGGGCCACATGCCACCCGATGACGGGCGGGTGACGCTGGTGCATGGGGACTGGCGGATTGACAACCTGCTATTTCACAAGAAAACCAATGCCTTAACAGCGATTCTTGATTGGGAGCTTTCTACCCTCGGCCACCCGCTGGCGGACCTTGGAGCCCAGCTTATGCAGTGGCAAATGCCCGTGGGGGAAGAGGGCCGCGGGCTGGCGGAGGTGGACCGCGGGGCGCTTGGGATCCCCTCGGATAAGGCCTATGTGGCCGATTACGCCGCGCGCATGGGCCACCCCGTGCCGGATATGCGATTTTACGTGGCCTTCAGCTTTTTCCGCATGGCGGCGATATTGCAGGGGGTCAAGAAACGGGCGCTTTCGGGCAATGCCTCCAACCCGAAAAAGGCGCTGGCGCTCGGGGCCTATGTGGGGCCGTTTGCCGAAGCGGGGCTGCAGCAGGCCAGGGGTGAAACGGGACAGGCGCAGTAAAGCGCGCCACGTCTAGCGCGGAATCACGATTTTGGCGCTGAGCCCGCCCAAATCCGTGCTTTTGCCAAGCTCCAGCGTGCCGCCATGGGTGCGGGCAATATCC
>JALWPC010000487.1 GCA_026995265.1 Paracoccaceae bacterium | reverse complement strand
AGGCAGCGGTAATGGCTTCGCGCCGCTTCAGCACGGTGTCGAAATCGGTCGGCCGGATCGAACTGATCACGTGCATGTCGATATATTTATTGTTTTGCGTTTCGACGATATGGTCTTCGGCTACAAAGTCCTGCTCGCCCAAGGCCCATGCAAACTCGTTATAAATCGAAGGCGTGCCAAAATTATTGACAATTCCTTTGTTCATATCGGCAAATTCCGGCTGGTTAAACAGGTCCAGCATCGGGAGCTGAAAGCCGCGTTGCTTCAAAACGTGCTCAACATGGCGGGCAAAACAGGAGCCAACGGTGAATATTTTGTCATCAGGGTTTAGCTGGAAAGGCACCGAAAAACCGGGCTTGGTAATGGGTTCCACACGGTTTTTTTGTGAGCGATTTCCCCAAGTTGCAAATGGGTTACCTTTGCGCTGTTCAACGGCTTGGGCACCAGAAAATTCAAACAATGGCATGTGTTGTCTCCGACATACAAATCTTTTTAGTTGTATTACACGGAAAGCAATAAGGGCGGCAACCGAATTCAATCAAGCCTGCCGCCCAGCGTTTTTAATAAGCTATTATTCGCCAAAACCGTAGGTCTCGGCGACATAGTCAATATCTTTGTCACCCCGCCCTGAAAGGTTGATCAGGATCGACTTGCCTTGGTGGTTTTTGGCCTCGCGCATGGCAAAGGCCAGCGCGTGAGCGGATTCGAGCGCCGGAATAATGCCCTCGCGCCGGGAGAGCTCGTAAAAAGCGTTCAGGGCTTCCTTGTCATCGGCCGAGGTGTAGGTGACGCGCCCCGTGCTTTGAAGGTGGGCGTGCTCCGGCCCAACGCCGGGATAGTCAAGGCCCGAGGCCACGGTGTTCACCGGCGCTGGCTCGCCGTTATCATCCAGCAAAACCTTGGTGGCAAAGCCGTGAATGGCGCCGTCTACGCCGTAGGTCAGCGTGGCCGCGTGGTCGCCAAGCTTGGAGGATGTCCCCATCGGCTCCACCCCGTAAAGCGCCACGCCTTCATCGTCGATAAACCCGGCAAACAGCCCCATGGCGTTAGAGCCACCGCCCACACAGGCCGCCACCATATCGGGCAATTCGCCGGTCATTTCCATGAATTGCTCGCGGGCTTCCATGCCCACCACCTTCTGGAAATCCCGCACCATCATCGGGAAGGGGTGCGGCCCCACCACCGAGCCGATGCCAAACAGCGCGTGGTCAGCCTGCGCGATATAGCTGCCAAAGGCGCTGTCCACCGCCTCTTTCAGGGTCTTGGCGCCCTCGCCCACAGGCACCACTTGTGCGCCCAAAAGCTTCATGCGGGTGACGTTCGGGGCTTCCTTGGCCATATCGACCTCGCCCATATGAATCTCGCAGTCCATGCCGAAATAAGCCGCCGCCGTGGCCAGAGCCACCCCGTGCTGGCCCGCGCCGGTTTCCGCGATCAGCTTGGTTTTGCCCATGAATTTTGCCAAAAGCCCCTCGGCCATGCAGTGGTTGAGCTTATGGGCGCCCATATGGTTCAGATCCTCCCGCTTGGCGTAAATCTGCGCCCCGCCGGCGCGTTCCGACAGGTTTTTGAGGTAGGAAATCGGCGTTGGGCGGCCCTGGAAATGCTTGCGGATATAGCGCAACTCGTTCCAGTATTCAGCCGATTTGCTCAGCTTGTCATAGGCGGCGCGAATTTCGGCGAAATGCGGCTCCAGAGGCGGGGGCAGCATTGCCCCGCCATAATTGCCGAAAAAGCCCTCACGGTCGGGCATGGATTTTAGATAGTCAGACATGGCATTTCCCTGTTGCTGGTTGGTTTTGCCCCACTCTGCGCAAAACCGACCAAGCGTTCAAGGAAAATCTATGGCTGCATCCGTAGCGCGTTCCCCTCGGGCCATTGCAGCTCATAAGAAAACCTGATCACCTTGCTGGCCCCGCTATCCAGTGCGAAATCCCATGCGATCACCCCGCGTCGCCCGTCTACATCGTTTCGGGTGGGGCGTGGCCGCGCCGACCAGTCCACCAGCAACTCTTCCTGCTCGGAAACCGGCACGCGGTCATAGAGCACCACATTCCACGCGCGGTTGCCGGTGTTCTCCACGCTCAGTTCATAATCCACCCTGCGGTCATTGCTGGTGGTGATCACGCCCGAGGAACCATCTTCGCGCCGCAATGTGGTGCGCCGCACCTGCAGGCCGTCGATCTTGCCAAAGCCCAGCGTGGCCGTGGCCCCTGCGGCCACCATCTCCACCGCGTCATTGCGCACAAAGGCCCCGTCGCGGAAATAGGTGGCCGGGCCGGGCAAATAGGGCTCGTCACTGTCATTTGTCCACGCAGCCACCACAAAGGCGTCGCCGCCCATGCTGGCGCGGGCGCTCAGGTCGACGTCAAAACCGGCTTTGCTCAGGGCGACAGTGGTTTCCTCGGCATTGCCGGTGACCACTGTGCCGTCGGGCAGGGCATAGCTTGCTGTGATTCCCTGAAAATCCACCTCTGCCCCTGCCATACGGGCGGGCTCTTCCATGACCATCACTTCCGGGGCGGCATAGGCCACGCTGCCCGCGGCGTTGTCCCGGGCAGACAGGCGCAGCATATCTTCGGGCGGCGGCACCGGCTCATAGCGGGCCAGGTTGGGGTAGGGCAGGGCAAAACTGCCGGAGGAATAGGGCGTGGCGGTGGACACGACAATCGCCGCATCGGCCCAGTCTTCGCCGGTGCTCTGGGATATGGTTACGCTGCGCTGCACCGTCAGCCTTTCGGCCCCGGTGTCGAGCATAAAGCGATACACCGGATGCCAGCTTGCCTCATTAACCACATAGCTGATCTGCAACACGCCCGAAGCCGCGGTTTCCGCGCTCACTTGCAGCGAAACCCCGTAGCTCCAGTCGGCGGGTTTGATCAGGCGTGCCAGTTCTTCGCGCAGCTTGTCCCGCTGCTTTTGCAGGTCCTGCATTTCGCGGTTGATATTGGCAATCTCGGTTCGCGCTGCCTGTGCATCCTGCAAGGCGCGCAGGGTTTCGCTGCCCACCAGCGCGACCAGCGCCGTGAGGGTTTCGGTGGAAATGGATTGCGCTTCCAGCGCCCCCGCTGCCGCCTGCGCCTGCTGGCCGCCGATGGATTCGAGCAGCTTGATTCGCGCCGAGGCGGCATTTATCACCAGCCCCGCCGCGGCCGATTCCTCCTGCTTGCCACGAATTTGTGCCTCCAGCGCGTCTATGTTGCGGATCAGCTCATCGCGGCGCGCAACCTGCGGGCCTTCCAGCGCCGGCCGCTGCGAGATGATCTGGCTGGCGGTGATGGTCAGCCCCTCGCCGCCGGTTATTTGCAGGGTTTCCGGTGCGAATTCGTAAGGAATATCGGCAATTAACAGGTTGTGCTGCCCCGCAGGCACGTCAAATTCCATCGTGCGGGTAATGGTAGCGCCCTGCCCGTAAACCGTGACCGCATTCACGGTGCTGTCAAGGGTGAACTCATCGGCCAGCACGCCGCTGGCAACAAGGCTGAGCGCGGAAACGGATAGTAAATATCGCATGGAAAACTCCTGTTTTAATGAATGCTACCTATAATACGGCCTCCAAGCTACATTCCTTGGAAACCGGTTGGAAAAGATGTTTCCCCGGGTGTTCTTTCGCTTTTTTAAGCCAGACGACCCGATTAGGGGCGCGCGGAGTCAAAACGCAGCTATTTACGCCCCGGGCGAACCTCCGGCTATTTGGCGTGAAAAGAGCCGTGGGTTCCGTAAAACGAACATTTTCGTGTAATTGTCCAAAAATACTTACAATTCAAAAATTTCGATTTTAGAGCGAACGAACGTTCCATTTGGTAGAACGTGTTCTATTCTCCTAGGATAATAAACACCTTGGAAGCACATTTTAACACTATAAAACAACGTCTTATATGGATATTCCGGCGTTGTTGCATATAAGATCGTTGAGACGGATTTCCCCTTTCCCAAGCCAGTCATTGGATTTTCACGCTCACAGGCATTCCATGTGCTGTGAATCGGTTAAGGCAGTTCACGATGAC
>JALWPC010000486.1 GCA_026995265.1 Paracoccaceae bacterium | reverse complement strand
GCGCAAAATTCAAAGGCTGGAATCTTCGGGCTTCGGGGCCGCATAGGCATAGCCGCCATATCCGACCTCGCGAATGTCCTTCATCATTTTCAGGACCGCTTCCCCATTGGCGATGCGCTGAAAGCCAAAGCGCAGGGGCGGGTTGGTGCCAAACACCCGATGCTTGGCAAAATAAACACTCAGCGGTTCGGGGCGCACCACATGAAAGCCGGTGCCACTGGTGATGGGCCAGCTATAAAGGCGCGGCCCCAAAAGCGGCCAATGAAAGCGGATAAATGCCCTTTGGGTGCTCAGCGCATATTGGCTGCGCCGCCGCTTTTGCCACGGGCCAAGCAGGGTGGCGGCGAATATGAAAAGCAAAAGGATGCTGAAGGCGGCGAGCGTCAGGCGCGACCCGCCGTTTTCCAGAATTCGCGGAATATTGGAAGCAAAGGCCCCGATCCATATGGCCAGAAAAAACAGGAAAACGCCCTGAACAAACCCCACTGTAAAACGCGGGTCAGGAAGCCCGACCCAAAGCACCTTTTCCCCGTTTTTAAGGCGGGCGGGCAGATCGTGCTCAATTGGTATTGTTTTGTCTGTCATCAACCAATTTCCTTTGCGGGCGGCTATGTATACCCGCTTTGCGTCTGGGCGCCAAGCGGGGCAATTTATCTCTTCTACTAAACTAGTTTAGTAGAAGAGATAAAACGGATTTAATGATAATGTAATCAATAGTTTATTGGGAGTTATAGAGCTATGAATCTAGAAAATTATGCGGCTGTTCGCACTCGGTAACCGGCGGTTAAGTCGCCATCCGGCGCCCGTTACGCGCCCGAAAGCCCTGCAAATACCGTCCGCCGATCAGGGTATCCGATGTTGCGGGGCATATCTAGCCACAAGCTCGCCTTGCCGTGTTTGGGGGGTGGTCTGTTATGGGCTCGTTCAGGCGCGCGCCATGGCGCCTTTGATCTCGGCAATCACCCGCTCCGGTTCTGCCTGATATTTGATCAGGAACTTCTCCCCTCTGGTGGTGATCACCTGCACCGCCCCGAGCACCGGGCGGACCGTTTTTATATCCCCGAGGGCAATCGGGTGTTCGGTCGGGCCGGAAAGGTGGGTATTTGTCAGCACCCATTCAAAGCCAAGTTGTTCGTCGGCAATATAATAGCCCCGCATGGCGATTCCGGCAAAAGAGCCGACAACGCCGACCCACCAATCAGGGTTCCCCGCCAGATAAAGACCGCCGGTGATCAGCACGGCCCCGACCAGCGCCATAATCACTTGCACGCGGATAAACACGGTTTTATCGCCGCGAAAACGGGCGATTTCAGCACTGGTCATGTGTTGTCCTTTTGCGCTTTGCGGAGCAGGTCAAAAACCGCCTTTTCGCCGGTTCGGGGCCGTGTTGCCAACGGGCGGTTCATGCCGATTTTTCGGGCCATGGGGTGTCCTTCAACTGCAGGTTCCTGTAAGGCGGATTTTCTGGATGTCCAGCATCAGTTTATACACCTCGTTGCCGTTTTCCAATTGGCCAAAGCCGATATGCACAGGGTTGCGAAGGACCCCCGGCACCGGCCGCCCTTGCCAGATAATCGCTTCGCTCTCTATGGGTTTGGCGGGTATGCCGCCGAATGTCATCTGTTCCATTTAACCCTTTGCCAGCGTGGTGGGTGGTGTGAATTGGGCGCGCAGCCTTGCGGCCTTTTCCCGTTGGGCGCAGCCGATGGCGTGGTCATTCACCAGCCCCATCGCCTGCATGAAGGCAAAGGCGGTGGTGGGGCCAAAGAATGCCCAGCCGCGCTTTTTCAGGTCTTTGGACAGCGCTATCGCCTCGGGAATGGTGGTCACGCTTTGCGGCGGGTGGGGCGGGGTTTCCGGCTCGAAGCGCCAGAAATAGGCCGCCAGCGAGCCCTCGGCCTCGACCAATTCCAGCGCCCGCCTGGCGTTGTTGATCGTGGCTTCGATCTTGCCCCTGTGCCGGACAATCCCCGCATCGGCCAGCAAGCGGGCCACGTCAGCCTCGCCAAACTTTGCCACCCTGGCAAAATCAAACCCCGCAAACGCCGCGCGGAAGTTCTCGCGCTTGTTCAGAATGGTGCGCCAGCTCAGGCCGGACTGAAAGCTCTCGAGGCAGATTTTCTCGAACAGGCGGATGTCATCCGCCACCGGATAGCCCCATTCGGCGTCATGGTAGGCAAAGAAATCCGGCGCGGAGCCGGCCCAGCGGCAGCGGGGCTTGCCGTCGGGGCCTGTGATGGTCTCGGTCATGGTTTCCCCTTTCCGGAGATTAAGAACTCCAAATTTGCAACGGCCTTTGCCGGCGCGATTTCGGCAATCTCGGCCTGCACGATATTATGGATGACAAACGGGTCCTGTGCGACCCGACCCTCCAATGCGGCCAACGAGGTGTTGTGTGCAAGTATCGCCCCACCTTGATTGGGGGATAAGCTTCCGGAAAGCAAGAATATCCCCGCATCAAACCCCGCCTGAATCCAGTCTTTATGCTCTTGCATATGCGCGGGTGCGTCGGCTTTTTGTGTGGAGAATCGCAGAAAAATAATAAACATGATGTCCTTTCAAAGGGTGGGGTTGGTGAGCCAACGCTCCAAAACGGCGACTTCTTTGGCAACAAATTCAGGGTCCTGAAATGCCTGTGCCAGAGTTGCAATGCCTTGCGAACGCGCCAGAAGATGCATAGCCAGATCATCGGCGGTGGCGACATAGCCAAGCGCTGCGAATTGTTCAGCTAGCCATTCACTCAACAGAGAAAATATTTCACTGGCTTCGGCGCGTGCCGGATGCGCAAGTTTGCCTAGCTCCCCGCATATGGTGCCCACAGGGCAGCCAAATTGCATGATGTTTGCCTGATTGGAAGTCAAAATATGGACAAAGGCCGATATGCGGCCCGCAGCGGTGTCATTCTCGGCTTGAAACGTTTCCAGCATAGCAACGGTTTTGGCATGGCGGTTTTTGAGAACCGCGCCTAAAATCTCGTCTTTGCTTTTGAAATGATAGTAGAAATTGCCGCGGGAAATCTCAATTTCCTGAGCAATATCCGCAAGAGACGTTTGCGCATAACCGCGTTGATAAAACAATGTATCGGCAGTTTCAGCAATACGGGTTTTTGTTGGTTGCCTGCTCATATAGGGAAAATTAGGTCAATTGTCCTAATTGGTCAAGCCCCCTTTCTCAGGCGGTCTATGCGTAGGCGGTCGCGGTCATCGCACAGGGCACGGGCCGCACCGAGCGTGGCCAGCATCACCGCCAGCCCCGTGGCGCCTGCGATGAGAAACATCACCATAAGCTGATACTTCACCGCCTCCACCGGGTCCACCCCCGAGAGGATTTGCCCGGTCATCATGCCGGGCAGCGAGACCACCCCCACGGCGGCCATGCCGTTGATGCTCGGCATCATTCCCGCCCGCATCGCCTGGCGGATAAAGGGCCGCATGGCCTGCCACTTGCCCGCCCCGAGTAAAAGCTGCGCCTCAATGGCGCGTTGCTCGCGGTGCAGGGCCGTGTGGAGTGTGTCCAGCGACAGGCTGATCCCCGTCATGGCGTTGCCCAGGATCATGCCCAGAAGGGGCAGCGCATAACGCGGGGCCCACCACGGATCCGGCTGCACCAGCAGGGTGAGCGCCACCAGCGCCACCATCCCCACGCTCGCCCCCATGGCCGTGCCGCCAATCGCCAGCCCGCGCCAGCCCTTCAGGCGGCGCTCTTGGCGTGCCCGGATTTCCCGCGCCGCAAAGCCGGCCATGAACAGCGCCACCAGCAGGGTGAGCCACGGCGACTGGATGTCAAACAGCTTTTTGAGGATCAGCCCGACGAGCAGCAACTGCCCCACCATCCGCAGCATGGCAAAGGCCAGCGGGCGGGCAATGCCAAGGCGCAGCCACAGGGAAAGCGCCCCGTTGAGCAGCAGGAACACCGAGGCCAGCGCGATGTCCATGTAACCGAGCTGGATATAATCAGCCATGGGCGGCCTCTTTGAGCTGCCCATCGGCCAGCACAAAGTGCCTCTCGGCAATGCG
>JALWPC010000485.1 GCA_026995265.1 Paracoccaceae bacterium | reverse complement strand
GGGCCACGGGGCTGCCCGGGGGCTTGGGCGGGGCCGAGGCCGTCATGGTTGGCCTGCTCAGCCTGCAAGGCGTGCCGCTGGATGTGGCCCTGCCCGCCACCCTGATCATCCGCATCACCACACTTTGGTTTGCTATCCTGATCGGAATTCTTATATTCCCTCTGGCAGAGCGAAAGGGGCAGCAACATGCGCTGGAAAAATGACGAGCTAAGGGGCTGGGGCGGGGCGCTGAAAACGCAAGCCACCCTCGCCCGCCCCGAGCGCCACAGCGCCCTCAAGGCCACCCTGCAAGACACCCCCTGCCCCGCCATCGGCGCGCGGCGCTCCTATGGTGACGCCAACCTGGCCACGCACGCCATAGATATGACCCGCCTGGACCGCTTCATCAGCTTTGACAAAGAAACCGGCCTGCTGGAGGCCGAGGCGGGCGTGACGATTGCCGACATGCTCAACACCTTCGCCCCCATGGGCTTCATGCCCGCCACCATGCCCGGCACCGGTTTTGCCACCTTGGGCGGCTGCATTGCCAATGATGTGCATGGCAAAAACCACCACCTCGCGGGGAGCTTTGGCCAGCATGTGGAAAGCCTCGTGCTGATGGGGGCGGATGGCAAGAGCCAACGGATTTCGCTCAAGTCCAAGCCCAAGCTTTTCCGTGCCACCATCGGCGGGCTGGGGCAAACGGGGGTGATCATCTCCGCCCGCCTGCACCTCGCCAAATGCCCCGCGGGCCGCATGGTGGTGCATGAGCGCCGGATGGAAGACCTGGATGCCTTCTTGGACGCCTTCAACGCCTCCCGCGCCGATTTTCAGGTTGGCTGGCTGGATATGACCGCCAAGGGCATCCATATGGGGCGCGGCATCATGGAAGAAGCGCATTTCTCCCATGACCGCTATATCAGGCCCAAAAAGGCGCGTGCGGTGCCATTCAATGCCCCCGGGTTTGCCATGAGCAGGCCCGTGGTCAAGGCCTTCAACTGGCTTTACTACAAGCGCGTGCCGGAAGACGGGCGCGACGTCGAGCGCCCCCTGCACAAGTTCTTCTTCCCGCTGGATGGTATCCGCCACTGGAACCGGCTTTATGGCAAGCGCGGCTTTCACCAGTTCCAATGCGTGCTGCCCGACGATGAGGCCCCCGCCACATTGCCGCTGATGCTGGAAGCGGTGGCCAGCTCCGGCCTCGCCTCGCCGCTCTCGGTGCTCAAACGTTTGGGGCATGGGCGCGGCGGGATGATGTCCTTCCCGATGGAGGGCTTCACGCTGGCGGTGGACATAGTGAACCGCTCCGCTGCCAAGGGGCTGCTGGCGCGGCTCAACGAGCTGGCGCGGCACGCGGGCGGGCGGGTGTATCTGGCCAAGGATTCCAGCCTCGAGGCCGCCTATCTGCCCGATATGTATCCCGAGCTTGCGGACTTCCGCGCCGAGGTGGAGAAGGCCGACCCGTCGCGTGCTTTCGCCACCGATCTTGTCAACCGCCTGAATGTGAGGGGCTGATATGCAGGGCTCACCAACCCCCAACAAGTGGATCATCCTCGGGGCCACCTCCGCCATCGCCCGCGCCTTTGCCCGCCAATGCGCCGAGCAAGGGGCGTCACTCCTGCTGCTGGGCCGCGACCTGCCCGAGCTAAAACGCATCGCCGCCGATTGCGCGGTGCGCGGGGCGCTGGACGCGCAGGCCATGGCCCTTGACGCCCGCAAGCCCGGGCAGTTTCAGGCGATCATCGAGCGCCTGAAAACCTCCAGCGACATCCTCAACGCCGCCGTGTTTGTGGGCTCCATGCCCGAGCAGGCGGCCATAGACGCGGACCCGGGCCTAATCGACGGCGTGGTGCAAGACAGCTTCACCGGCCCCGCCCGCTTCCTGCACCTGCTCGCCCCCCTACTGGAAGAGCGCGGCAAAGGCACCATCATCGGCGTCGGCTCGGTGGCAGGCGATCGGGGGCGGGTTGGCAACTATGTTTACGGCGCGGCCAAGGCGGGCTTTGCCACCTATCTTTCCGGCCTGCGCAACCGTTTGGGGCGCAAAGGCGTGCATGTGATCACCGTAAAGCCCGGCTTTGTCGATACCTCCATGACATGGGGGATTGAAGGCATGTTCCTTGTCGCTTCGCCCGAGGATATTGCGGCCAGCCTGCACAAGGCGGTGGTAAAAAAACGCAACGTGGTCTACACGCCGTTTTTCTGGCGCTATATCATGCTGATCATCCGGCTTATCCCGGAGTTTATCTTCAAAAAGCTGTCTATCTAGCCGCCGTTTTTTGCCATCCGAAGATGACTCAATGTATTGTTATTATTAGTCAATCTCGCACAACCCCATAACTACTAACCTAGGTTAATAGTTATGTTTCTACCATATGGCGAGTATTTCTTATAAGCAGCTCTCTTTGCGGGTTTGTTGCTAATCCAATAGGGGAAACTTACGCCACCACGCCCTAAAAAACACCCTAACCCCTTGCGATTCGCCCATTGCGTGCATACGTTCCCCGCATGAGTTTCAAAGCCCGCATGATCACCCACGAAGCCTTTGGTGGCCTTGGCTTTGGCCTCATCCTTGCGGTCTTGGGGGTTTTCTACGTCGAAAAAGGCCTGTCCCTCTGGCAAATCAGCATCCTGTTTGGCACCACCGGCGCGGCCACCGCGCTGTTTGAGCTGCCTTTCGGTGCGGTTGCCGACATCCACGGCCGCCTGCGCATCTTCCGCATATCCAAGCTCGTCGGCATCGCCGCCCTGCTGCTGATGCTGTTCAGCCCCTCCTTTGCATTGCTCTTTGCCGCCAGCGTTGCCATTGGCCTGATGCACGCGCTCGATAGCGGCACGGTCGATGCCTGGATGGTCGAGCGGCTCAAGGATCAGGGGCTGGAAGACGAGCTGGAAAGCTATATCGGCACCTTTCAAGCGGCCATGGCGGCGGGCATCACCCTTGGCGCGGTCATCGGCGGCTATATCCCCAAGCTCTTGCCCGCCACGGGGCTGTTTCCGGCCACGGGCTGGAATGTTCTGATCGCCGCCACGCTCATGGCGCTGCACCTGCTGGCCACCTATGCCCTGTTCCGTGAGGGCGAAAGCCGCGACCTTGGCAAAGACCGCGCCGACATTAAAAAGCACATGCGCGCAGCCATTGCTTACGGCGTGCAAAACCGCACCCTGCGCGGGCTGCTGCTGCTCGGGGCAGCGGCAGGCATTTCCATGTTTGCGGTTGAAAGCTATTGGCAGCCGCGCCTGATCGAGATCACCGGCAGCCCCACCTATGCCGCCTTTGGCTGGATCACCGCCGGCTATTTCGCCATGGCCATCCTCGGCCCGATTGCCATTGGCATTTTCGCCAGCGCCACAAAGGCCAGCCCGCGCGCGCAGCTCAAGGTGCTGCCGCTGATCATGGCGGGGGCGATGGTGCTGCTCGCCCTGCAAGGCGGCTTTAGCTATTTCGTCGCCGCCTATCTTGGCTATATGCTGGTCATGTCCATGCTCAACCCGCCCCTGATGACGCTGGTCAACACCCTGACAGATGACGCCATGCGCTCCACCATCCAGAGCCTGTTCAGCTTTGTGATGCGCCTTGGCGGCGGCATCGCCGCCTTTGCCTTTGCCCCTATCGTGCAGGCCCAAGGCATCCCCTTCACATGGGCGCTCGCCGCGGGCCTCACCGCGCTTACGGCGCTGCTCGTCACCTTCACCGCCCTGCGCAAAACCTAGCCCGCAGCCCAAACCAGCATCACGGCCCCCGTGCCGACCAGCGCCAGCCCGATCGGGTCTCGCAGGGCAAACACAATCGGGTCATAGTCCATGCGGCCCAGCCAGCCCAGCGTGATCATCCGCCCCAGCCATATGGCCACGGGGAAGGCGGCCAGCCGGATCATCCACAGGTTCCCGTAAAGCGTGGCGGCAATGTCGCTATAGGTATAGAGCGTGTAAACCACCAGCGCCGCCACCGAGGCGGTGATGGCGATATTGCGCAAATCCGCCCTGTCGCGGCGCGCATAGCCACGCCCGGGCAGCGGGGCTTCACTTGTGGTTTTTCCCAGTTCTATCAGCCGTTTAACTCCGCCAAGCGCCAAAAACACCGGAAACACAAACGCCCCGAGCCAGCCGGACATCGCCACCCCCACAGCCACCGAGCCCGCCACCACCCGCAGCGTATAAAGCGCCGCCAGCATGGCAATATCCACCCAGCGCAACCGCTTCAGCCCCAGTGAGTAAGACAGCGAAAGCACCATATAAAGCGCAATAATCGCCCCCAGTTGCCAGCTATGCAACAGTGCCCCGCCCAGCGCCGCCAGCCCCAGCGCCGCCGAGGCCTCCATCCCCGCAAGAATGCTCGCCCGGCCCGCCGCAAACGGCCGCTTGCACTTGGTTTCATGCCGCCGGTCCGCTTCGAGGTCCATCAGATCATTGACAATATAAATGCTCGACGCCGCCGCCGAAAACACCGCCACCCCCCAGAATGCCAGCGCGAAACCCGCAAGGTCGGTCCGGTGGGCCGCCAACAGCGGCAAAAACAGCAATATGTTTTTCAGCCATTGCCGGGGCCGCAAAGCCCGAATCAGGTCCGCCGGCCTGTGAGGCGTGCCAATAGCAACAGCCTCTACGCCCGCTGCCGCCAGCCTGCCCGCCAGCCGCTTGCCCGGGGCCACGCAATAGCAGGCCCCCGCCGCCTGCCACACCGGAATATCCTTCGCCGAGTCCCCGACATAGGCAAAATTTCCGGCACCATACCGGGCCACAAGCGCCGCCGCCTTGTTCTCGCCCGTCAGATTGACGTTGCCGTCAGATGCCAGAGGCGGTGCCTCCAGACCAAGCTCCCGCGACAGGTTTTCAACCAGAGATATATCCGAACCGGAGGCCAGAATCACCTCTTCCGGCGCGTCGGAAACCAGGGCCTCGACCTCGCTTTGGCGGGGCAGAAGCGCAACCTCCAGCGCCGCAAGCTCCGCCAGCCGCGCCTTGAGTCGGGCACGGTGGGGAAGCAACCCGAAAACCGCCCGCAAACACGCGATTGGATGCCGCCCCAGCGCCGCCCAGAAGCTCTCCAGCAACAGGTCGGTTTTCAGCAAACTGTTATCGACATCCACCGCAAGCGGGAGGCTCTGTGTCTGGTGATTCTTCTGTTTCAACGCCAACACCCTGATCTGATTCGCATGTCGCCGCTTATACGGCCAATTGGGGCCGCTTCCCACGGGATTCTCGGGCAAAATGTGGTTTTCGGGGCTAAAGAATCAACACAATTAAAGGTTTAACTTCCCTATCTATCTGTTACAAAAGCGTTTTTTAATTTTTATGCGAAATGAAAATTGTGTCATTGTTTCGCCACATTCTTTTTCCATATTGCATTCAACCAAGCGATAATCTGTCGCTCAAAGGACGTTTTAGGCGGACTTAGGCACCGGTTGCGGAAGTTTGTAACCGGTGTTGGGTTGCCCGTAAAAGGGTGTGAGTGGTGGGCTATTCTGGCCAAAACAAACAAATACTGTATTCCTAGGAGGGAAGCAAAATGAAAAAATTCTTGAACGCGTTCGCAAAAGACGAAGACGGCGCAGTAACGGTTGACTGGGTTGTTCTGACCGCAGCTATCGTTGGTATTGCCCTCGGCGTTGTTGCCGTTATCCGCACCAGCCTGGGCACGGCATCCAGCAACATCGCGGCATCGCTGACCGCTGCTGTGAACACAGCCCTCACCTAAAAAGGTGGTCCGGCATTTTTCATGCCGGAAAGAAATTTCGCAAGGCGTGACTCGCGCCTTGCGAGCATTATTTGTATCACGAGGCCCATCATGACCAGCACATATTTGCGCCATTTTATCAAAGGATTTTTGGTGGACGATGACGCTGCTGTGACCGTGGACTGGGTGGTGTTGACCTCGGGCATTGTGCTTCTCGGCGTTCTGGTTCTGGCAGGTATAAAAACGGCCCTCCAGAATGAGGCCACAATTATTGCCACAACATTGACCGACAGTGTGGCCGCCGCACTTAGCTGATCTTCACCAGACACCTCAGGATTCAGGTTGGCCTGTGCCACCGCGAATGCCCATTGATTTCGGGCCGGTATAGTGCGATTAACGCCCCTATATTCATGGCCTAACACATAGGGGGCATTATGCGGTTAATATTCTTACTCGTGCTGGTGATCGGAATTGGAACAGCAGGCTATGCGGCCTATTTGATCCAGAATCAGTTTGCAAGCAAAGACCAGCAAATAAATCGCCTCGCCAACGAGCTGCGCAAAACCCGTGAACAGGTGGTCGAAACCACGCCTGTGGTGGTGGCTGCAAACAAGGTGTCCTATGCGCATAAGCTGACCGCCGAAGACCTCGGTCTTGTCAACTGGCCAACAGCGGATTTGCCCGAGGATGTATTCAACAGCATCGAGGAAGTGGTCGGTAACGAAGAATCCGGACCGCGCTACGTAAAGCGCACGCTGGAGGCGGGAGAACCGATAATGAAGGTGAAAGTCACCGATTTCGGGGAAGACATCGGCATCAACACCCTTCTGGACCCGGGCACCCGCGCCTTTGCCATTCGGGTGGATGTGGCCACCGGCGTGTCGGGATTCCTGCAACCGGGCGACAACGTAGACATCTACTGGACCGGCCGGAACCAGGAAACAACCCAAACTCGCCTCGTGCTGGAAAATGTGAAAGTAATCGCGGTTGACCAGCAAGCCAGCCAGGATAGCCAGCGCCCGACCGTTGCCAGAACCGTCACTTTGCAAGTTTCTCCGGATATTGTTGCAAATTTGGTACAGTTCCAGGCGTCGGGCAACCTGACCCTCTCTCTGCGAGGGGCAGAAGACTCCACAACCTCCGGCCCGATCGAAGTGGATACCAACACATTAATTGGCAATGAATTCAAGCCTGTAGAGGTTCCTGACAAGTGTTTTCAATCGGTTCGCCGCGGGGTGGAACTGGTCAGAACCGAAGTGCCTTGCGACTAGACCCACAGCGGCTGATTTCACAAAATTCAGATTAAAAAACGCGGTTCCAGGCCGCGTTTTTTTGTGAAAATTGACACACAGAGTCGCCGCTAACACATTGATTCTTGCAATTGAATCCAAATTGACGCATGCTCTGGCCAAGAATGGGCGAAAGATCCGTTCAATTATTTTCATATAGTGGTTTTGAGAGGCAGGATCACAATGCAGCTAAAGAGCTTGATTCAAGCGGGTCTTTGCGGATTCGCATTAACAGCGTCCATGGCCGGTTCGGTCGTGGCGCAGAACGCGGTGCTGTCCGTGTCGCGTGGTGCCGTATCCAGTAGAATTTCCGTTTCCGTTAACAAGGCGGTTGTCGTAGACATTGACCGCCCCTTCACCGAGCTTTCGGTGGCCAACCCGGCCATTGCCGACATCGCGTCGCTTTCCGATCGCTCGATTTACGTTCTGGGGAAGGCGCCCGGGTCTACCACCCTGACGATTTTTGACCAGGACGGACAACTGGTCGCAAATGTCGATGTGCGGGTGTCACCCGACATCGCCGAGTTTAAAGAGCGTCTGGCCCAGATCCTTCCGGGTGAACGCATCAATGTGCGCACCGCCAATGACGGAATCGTGCTTTCCGGCCGGGTATCCGGTTCGCGCAAGGTGGCGCGGGCCATGGAACTGGCTCAGCTTTACGCGCCTGACAAGGTCACCAACCTGATGGTGGTGGGCGGCTCGCAGCAGGTCATGCTGCAAGTGCGCTTCGCCGAGATGCAACGCTCGGTGGCCAAAAGTCTTGGGTCTTCACTGACAGTCAACAATGGCCCCGTAAGCGGCTTTGGTGCTGCGGCCGGCAATGTGACCCTGACCAACGGCACGATGACCTCCGACCCGTCGTCTGCCGGTGCCATAGGCATCGGGTTCGGCATTGGCGGCCTTGCTGTTAATGTTTTGGTCGAGGCGCTGGAGAGCAAGGGCATGGCCCGCACCCTGGCAGAACCCAACATCGTGGCCATTTCAGGCCAGGAGGCCCGTTTTCTGGCCGGTGGTGAATACCCTGTTCCGGTTGCCAACAGCACAAATAACGGCTCGCAAACTATTACCGTCGAATACCGGCCGTTCGGGGTGGAGCTGAATTTCCTGCCAACGGTGATTGATGACAATCTGATCAATCTGGAGCTGGAAACAACCGTTAGTTCCATCGATCAGGACGTATCCTTCACCGCAAACGGCCTGTCCATTGCCGCCTTCAAAGTGCGGCGGGCAAGCACCACCGTTGAAATGCGCGACGGCCAGAGCTTCGCCATTGCGGGCCTGCTTCAGGATGACTTTGCCGACCAGAACGGCCAGGTGCCATGGCTCGGGGATGTGCCCATTCTTGGCGCTCTGTTCCGCTCGGCGGACTTCCAGCGCAAGCAAACGGAACTGGTGATCATCGTAACGCCGCATTTGGTAACGCCGACCTCTTCGGACGCCCTGTCCCTGCCGACAGACCGGATGCGCATTCCGACGGAAACCGAGCTTTTCCTGGCTGGCAAAACAGAAGGCGCGGCGGGGTCCAGCTCGTCAATTACGCAACTGAGCTTTGATAGCTCTGCCGGATATGTGATGGAGTAGGAACATGAAATTGCTGAACAAAATCATCGGTATCTCCGCCATTCTGGCCCTGGGCGGTTGTCTGGAAACAGCGGGCACCCTGCCCAACGAAAACAGCTTCTCTTTGGCAAGCAACCAGAATTATCTGGTGCAAACGGGGCAAGGCGGCTCGGCGGCCTATCTGCAGGGCCTGTCGCAGCAATTCCGCGACGAAGTGCCCACCATGATCAATTTCGACTTCAATTCGATTGTTCTGGACGGGGAAGCCCGGCGGATTCTGGACCTGCAGGCGGCGTGGATTATCGCACATCCGACCGTCAAGTTCCGCGTGTATGGCCACACCGACAAGGTCGGCACCAACGCCTATAACCATCGGCTCGGCCTGCGCCGCGCCCGTGCTGCGGTGAATTACCTTGTGTCCAAAGGCGCGCCGCGAGCGCGGCTCGAGGCCTATACCTCGCTTGGCGAAACCCAGCCGATTGTCAACACAGAGGATCGCGAACGCCTGAACCGGCGCACCGTAACCGATGTGTTCGGCTTTGCGCCCAATGTTATCCCGTCGGATTTTGACGGCAAACGCGCCGTCATCGTTTACGGAAACTACATCGCCGGGGGCAGCGCCTTTGTCGGCGGATTGCCCACAATCGCAGGAACCGGCAGCTTCAAATAAAAATTCACTTTATGAAAACCTCCCCCTCCGGCTTTGCTGGGGGGGCTTTTTTTGTTGCGGGCACATAACTTGCAATTCGAAGCTTATCCTCTTATAGTCGGATCTGCGCCAATGCCTATCGGCAATTGATCGCGCATGAATTAACGAGTGGCCTGCACAAGGCGAAAGCAATCTGATAACCTTTGCCAATGTGCCATTCGCTTAAATGTGACTTCACTAATTCTTTGGTTTTTTCCGCTTTGGGAATAGGTTAACAGTTCGACTAAGCGAAAATGACTTGCGTTTACACAAACATCGAGGTGCCCAGTTGGCGTTGTTAAAATTAATGGATCGGAAAATGGAGGCCTTCGCGGTGGCGTCCTCTCCCGAAAGTTTTGAACTCCTGAATGGGGAATTGCACGGCCTGTTCGGCGAGAACTGGGGCAATGTCACCGTGTCGGCCGCAGGGGCCATGCTTGGCCGCGGCACCATGGCCGGAGACGAAAACCTTATCGTGTGCGTAGAGGCCGCTGACGAGCAAAACATGGAGCCGATAGACAGTTTCGTGCGTGCCGCCAAGAAGGCGGGGTTCACCGTGGTGCTGATCGCCAAAGACGTCTCTCCCACCGCCCTGCACCACCTGCTGCAGCTCGGTGCCGATGATTTCGCCCCCTACCCGCTGCCCGATAGCGCCCTTGCCAATATTTTCGACCGTCTGCGCGACAGGAAAAACGCAACACCGGCCAGTGGAGAGCGGCGAAAATCCCGCAATGGGGTCATCCTTCCGGTTTACGGCGCGGCGGGCGGCGTTGGCGGCTCCACCTTCGCAGTCAATCTGGCCTGGGAAATGGCCAGCCAGACCCGAAAAGACGATATGCGCGTGGCGCTCATCGACCTTGATTTCCAGTTCGGCTCGGTGGCAACCCTGCTCGACATTCCCCGCCGCGAGGCGGTGTTTGACCTGCTGACAGAGCCGGACACACTGGCCGGAGACACACTGGCCCAGGCCATGACCTCCTATAAATCGGTGCTCGCCGTGCTCACGTCGCCACCCGAGGTCATGCCGCTGGATATTGTGAACGGTGATTTTGTCGAACGCATGTTCCGCATTTTGCAGGCGCGCTATGATTTCATCATCGTTGACCTGCCCAAAGCGCTAACAGACTGGTCGGCCGCGGTGCTGACTCAGGCCGAAACCTTTTTCTCGCTGCTGGAACTTGACATGCGCTCGGCCCAGAACCTGATGCGCTATCTGCGGGTGCTGCGCGGCGAAGACCTGCCGGGCGAGAAAATCCAGTATATTCTCAACCGCGCCCCCGGCTTTGCAGACCTCAGCGGCAAAACCCGCGTAGGCCGTTTTTCCGAGAGCCTCGGGATCGACATCAACATCCTGCTGCCCGATGGCGGCAAGGCCATTACCCAGGCCGGAGACCAGGGCGAGCCATTGGCGCTATCCGCCGCCAAAAACCCGCTTCGCAAAGAGATTAAGAAAATAGCAGGGACCTTGATAGACCTTACCAAAGAAGCCCGCGCGGCTGTTGTAGACTAGACGGAGAAACCCATGTTCGGACGTTTCAAACAGAATCAGCAACCCGCACCGGAGGCCCAGCCCATTGTCGGAGAGCTGTCGCTGGAGCCAGAGGTGATCCATAAAGCACGTCCTAAAGCTTCCGACACCATGACACCGGAGGAAAAAGAAGCATATCTGCGCGAGCAAAAGCGGCTCGACAAGCTGATGGATGTGCGCATGAAGGTGCACCAGCGCCTTCTGGAAACCCTCAATCTTTCTGCCATTGATCAGGCCGCAGAGGCCGATCTGCGCCGTGAAATCGGGGCAATTACCCGCGAAAGCATTCACGAGCTCGGGGTTGTGCTCAATGGGCAGGACCAGAAAGAACTTCTGCAAGACCTGATGGACGAGGTCACCGGCCTTGGCCCCATCCAGCCGCTACTGCGCGACGACACCGTAAACGATATTCTGATCAACGGCCCGCATCAGGTGTTTGTGGAGCGCGCGGGCAAGCTGGAGCTTACCAATGTGCGCTTCAAGGATGACCGCCACCTGCTGCGGGTCATTGATAAAATCGTCTCTGCCGTTGGTCGGCGGGTGGATGAAAGCCACCCCTATGTGGACGCCCGCCTGGAGGATGGCTCGCGGTTTAATGCCATGGTGCCGCCCTGTGCGGTGGATGGCGCGCTGGTGTCCATCCGGAAATTCACCAAGGAAAAGCTTTCCATTGAAGAGCTTATCAACTTTGGTGCCTTCAACGAGCCCATGGCCACCTATCTGCAGGCCGCTGTGGCCACGCGGCTGAACATCATCGTGTCGGGCGGCACCGGCTCGGGTAAAACCACCACGCTGAATGCGCTTTCCGGTTTTATTGGCGCCAACGAGCGGATTGTGACCATCGAAGACACCGCCGAATTGCAGCTCCAGCAAATCCATGTGGGCCGGATGGAAAGCCGCCCCGCCAACGTCGAGGGCAAGGGCGAGGTTTCCCAGCGCGACCTTTTGCGCAACGCCCTGCGGATGCGCCCCGACCGCATTATCGTCGGCGAGACCCGCGGCGACGAGGTGATCGACATGCTGCAGGCCATGAACACCGGCCATGACGGCTCGATGACCACCATTCACGCCAACTCGCCCCGTGACAGCCTCTCGCGGCTGGAAAACATGATCGCCATGTCGGGCGTGGATATGCCGATCAAGGCCATGCGCGGGCAGATTTCATCGGCGGTTAACCTGATTGTGCAAGTGTCGCGCCTCACCGACGGCTCGCGGCGCATGGTGTCGATCACCGAGATCACCGGGATGGAAGGCGAGATCATCTCCATGCAGGAAATTTTCAAATTCCAGCGGGATTATGTCGATGAAGACGGCAAAATCCACGGGCATTTCACCGGCACCGGCCTGCGCTCCGCCTTTATGGAGCGGTTCAAGCAATGGGGCTTCAACATCCCCGCCTCGCTGTTTTCCGATACGCCGGTCTATGCCGATATTGTGGAGGGCGAGATTTGAGCATTGAACCCCTGATTTACGCGGTCATCTTTGCCGCGGTTCTGTTCCTGATCGAGGGCATCTATCTTGCGGTATTCGGCAAATCGGTGCGGCTGGAAAGCCGCGTGAACCGCCGTTTGCAACTGCTGGAAAAGGGCGAAAGCCGCGAATCGGTTATGGAAACCCTGCGCAAGGAGCGGGAACAACACACCAAAACGCTGCGCTTGCCGGTGATCGGTATTCTGTCCAAAAAAGCCGCCATCGCCAATATCGCCTTCACCCCGAATGCCCTTCTGGCCGTGGTGGTATTGCTGATCGTAATCGCCTTTACCGCGCTCACATTCGCCACTTCAAGCAGCCTCTCCATGCGCATTATTGTCTCCGTGGTCATGGGCTATGGTGCCGTTTATGTCTGGCTCAGCTCGAAAGCCAAAAAGCGGATGGACCTGTTCGAGGAGCAGCTTCCCGACGCGGTGGAACTGATGGTGCGCTCGCTGCGCGTGGGCCACCCTTTTGCCAGCTCGGTCAACATCGTGGCGCAGGAAATGCCCGACCCGTTGGGCACAGAATTCGGTATTCTGGTGGACGAAGCCAATTTCGGGGCCGATATTTCCGAATCCCTTCGCAAAATGACAGAACGGGTAGATGTGCAGGACCTCCGGTTTCTGGCCGTTGCTGTGGCGATCCAGTCTCAATCCGGCGGTAATCTCGCCGAGGTGCTCGATGGCCTTGCCAAGGTTATCCGCTCGCGTTTCAAGCTGTTTCGCCGCGTGAATGCGATCACCGCCGAGGCCAAATGGTCCGGGTGGTTTCTGTCTTTCTTCCCGATTATTGCGTTGGTTGCAATCAACATTTTGCAACCCGATTATTACGATGGCGTCGAGAACACGCCAGTATTCCTGCCCATCGTTATTGTTGTATTTATATTCCTTGTCGCAAACATTATCTTTATGCACATGATGGTTAATTTTAAGGTTTAAACGCCCCGGAAAGGATCCGCCGTGATCAGCACTGCTCTTGAATTCATCACCGCCGTTCTCGGGCCGCTGGGCCCGGTTATCGTTGCGGCCGGCCTGGGGTTGTTTTTAATCCTGCTGTCGCTGCCGGTTATTCTCAAAAAGGGGGAAGACCCGTTTGCAAAGCTTGGCAACAGCGGCACGGCCAGTGCGGCCTTCAAAAAGAAAGACGAGGCAACCCCCGGCAAAGGCCGGATGAACCTGCGCTATGACAGAAGCAAATTCAACCTGACAAAATTTGAAGCCTACCTTACCCCACAAAACGAAGAAGAACTTTCGGCGGCCAGGCTCAAGATGTTGCAAGCGGGTTATCGCTCGCGCGGCGCGGTCGGGAATTACAATTTCCTGCGCATGATCCTCGGCATTTCCTTTCTTGGTCTGGGCCTGCTTTATACCCTTATAATGAGCAGCCAGCTTACACCGCTGCAAGTGTCGCTCTATATCATTCTGCCCGGAGCGGCGGGGTATTACCTGCCCACCTATTGGATTGAGCGCCGCCGCCAAACCCGCCAGCGGGAGTTGGAAGACGGCTTCCCCGATGCGCTGGACCTGATGCTTGTCTGCGTGGAAGCCGGCCAGTCGCTCGACCAGTCCATCGTGCGGGTGGCGGTGGAAATCAAGCACTCCAACAAATACCTTTCCGACGAGTTTCAGGTGGTTGCCAACGAGTTGCGCGCCGGTAAAGAGCGGGTTTCGGTGTTACGTGATCTGGGCGAACGTTGCGGTGTCCCCGACATCAGCTCTTTCGTAACCGTGTTGGTGCAATCCGCCAGTTTCGGCACCTCTATTTCGGACGCGCTGCGGGTCTATGCCTTTGAAATGCGTGACAAACGCATTATGCGGGCCGAGGAAAAGGCCAATAAGCTTCCCACAAAAATGACCCTCGGCACCATGCTTTTCACCGTGCCGCCCCTGCTGATCATTTTGGTAGGCCCCTCGGTTTATGACATTTACGTCAATCTGGGCGGCGGAGGCCAGTAGTGCGGGTTGGAGCTTTCGGGCTGTTTCTGGCTTTGGCGCTGGCGGCCTGTGAGGAGACACAGGGCCCGCTGGCCAACACCCATCAGGGCGTCGCCCCGCCCCCGGGCACCCGCCCGGTCACCGAAGCCGTGGACGGCCTGATCGTGGGCCACCGCCTAATGGCAGCCGGCGAATTTCAACTGGCGCTGGACGCCTATAACCGCGCCGCGGTCTCCCACGGGCTCACCTCCGATGTGCTCAGCGCCATTGGCTCGGCCAATATGCGCCTTGGCCGCCTCCATCAGGCCGAAAAATTCCTGCAACGCGCCGTGGAAAAAGACCCCGATTTCGTGCCCGCATGGAATAATCTTGGCGTCACCCAGATCAATCTGGGCGAATATATTCAGGCCCAGGCCAGCTTCAAGCGGGCTTTTGCGCTGGATAACGGCGATTCAGAGGAAATTCGGCAAAATCTGATACTGGCCAACCGGCTGGTTGCCGAAAACTCGGCGGAAATCCCCGAACAATACAATTTCTTGCTGGTCCGAAGGGGCAATGGGCGCTATCTGTTACTTGGGCAGTAAAAAACGGGGATAAGATGCAAAGCACAAAATTCACCCTTCAGGCAAGCCTCCTCCTTTCCGCCAGCCTTCTGGCCGGATGCGGCGGCGACATCACAGCCGCAGACCGCGCCCTACCGGGCGGCGAGCTCAACGTGCTGGATGCCACCGGCATTAGCGAAATCATGCTGGATTTCGCCGATCCGGAAGAAGCCGTCACCTATTTTCGTAATTCCGTAGCGCAAGACCCGAGCCGGATTGATTTCAAACGCGGCCTTGCAATCTCGCTCGCCCGCGCCGGCAAACATGCCGAAGCGGTGCTGATTTACGAAACCATTCAGGAGGCGGGCGCGCTTACCAACGAGGACCGCATTGCCATGGCCGATGCCTATATCCGCAATGGTGGCTGGGACGAGGGCAAAGCCGCGCTGGACGCCATCCCCCCCACCTATGAAACCTATGACCGCTACCGGCTGGAGGCTATCGTTGCCGACCACAATA
>JALWPC010000484.1 GCA_026995265.1 Paracoccaceae bacterium | reverse complement strand
AGCGAGACCCAGCAGATTCAGGCCGAGGTCGCCCGCCGTCTGCGTCGGTTGCGCACCGATGCCGAGGCCACGTTCGAGTATCACCTGCTGAACGGCATTCAGGGCAAGGTGCTCGATCCCAAGGACGGGGCCACCGTCATCGACTACTTCACCGAGTTCGCCATCACCCCGCCGGCCGAGGTCAACTTCGACCTTACCGCCACCAATCCCGGCTCCGGCGTGCTGCGCAAGCGCTGTCAGGCCTTGATTGAGGGTGTCGAGGATAGCCTCGGAGGCCTGTCCACCGGCGCGGTGCAACTGCGCGCCGAATGCGGTTCGGCCTTCTTTGCCGATCTGGTGGCCCACAAGGAGGTGCGCGAGACCTATCTCAACACCGCTGCTGCCGCCGACCTGCGCAGCCGTGTCTCCGACGAGGTCAGCTTTGGCGGCATCAACTTCCGCCGCTACCGGGGCAATGCGGCTTTTGGCGTACCGGTCGACAAGGCGTATTTCTATCCCGAGGGCGTCGAGGGCCTGTTTGAAATCTACTACGCCCCGGCGGACACGTTCGAGACCGTCAACACCCTCGGCCTGCCGCTTTACGCCCGCTCCATTCCGGACCGGGATCGCGATGAATGGGTGCGCCTCGAAATCGAAAGCAACCCGCTGCCGATCTGCACCCGCCCGCAGGTTCTGCGCAGCGCACGGCGCACCTGATGAACGCCTTCGCCATTGGCATGGATGCACTGTTCGCGGACGACAATATCGCCGTTGAGGCCATCTACACGGCCAGGGGCGGTTCGCCCGTTCTCGTCCGTGTTGTGGCGCGCCGCGCTGACAACATTACCGGCATTGGCGAGGCGAAACTCTGGTCGGAAACCCAGCGGTTCGATTTGCGTGTGAGCGAGGTGGCAAATCCCCGCCCCGGCGACCGGCTGGAAATCGGTGGCGAGGCATTTCTCATTCAGGGCGAGCCGGTGCGTGATGCGGAACGGCTGATCTGGACCATCGATGTGTACCCAGCATGAGATTGAAGCTCGACACCAATCCGGATCTCGCCGCGATGATGCAGGCGGAGGTGCTGGCGGGCGAACGCGCTGTTACGGCCGCCATGCGCCATGCGGGCAGTGATCTCAAGGCCGACTGGCGTGGACAGATCACCAGTGCAGGCCTTGGGCAACGGCTGGCCCGCATTATCCGCAACAAAACCTATCCCGAGCGGGGCGAAAGCCTCGATGCGGCCGCCTTCATCTGGTCCAAGGCCCCGAAGATCATCCATGCCCATGACAAGGGCGTGCTGATCCGCTCGAAACTCGGCTTCTATCTCGCCATCCCGACCGAGGCCGCTGGCAAGGGCCGTGGTGGCGCGCGCCTGACACCGGGGGAATGGGAGCGCCGCCGCAGTATGCGGTTGAGGTTCATCTATCGCCGCAACGGACCAAGCCTGCTGGTGGCCGAAAAAGCGCGGATCAACACGCGCGGCGCGGCGGTGGCGTCGCGGTCAAAGACAGGGCGTGGGCAGGTCAGCGCGCCGATATTTCTGCTGGTGCCGCAGGTGAAGTTGCGCAAACGGCTGGATTTGGCACGGGATGCGGAAAGGGTGGCAGGTTCTGTGCCGGGGTTGATTGTGGAGAAATGGGTGGATCAAGCGTGAACCACACTCGGGAAATTTCGGCAGTATGGACATCCGCCCATCATTGGCATATATTGCCATTGATACGAAAGGATACCCCATGGCCACACGAAACGTTGTTCTGACTGATTCCCAGTCCAGCCTGGTCGACCGCCTGGTCGAGACCGGTCGTTATCAGAATGCCAGCGAAGCCTTGCGCGCGGGGTTGCGCCTTCTGGAGCGCGAGGAAAACGAAATCGGGGCTCTGCGCAATCAGCTCTCGACCGGATTGGCACAGGCCAAGGCTGGTGATCTGGCCGAAGGGAGCGGCGAGGAGGCCATCCGGCGCGTTTTTGCAGCCGCGCAGGGCAAGGCCTGATGCCCAAACCCTGGCGGCTGACCCGTCAGGCCGAGGTGTCCCTATCGGATATTGCCCTCTGGACGATCGATACCTTCGGCCCACGTCAGGCGCAAGCTTATGAGGAAGACCTGATCGCACGCTGTTCCGGCATTGCATCGGGCACTGTGCCCTCGCAAAGCTGTCGGGAGATCATCGATCCCGAACTGAAGGAGGATTTGCGCTTTGCACGTTCGGGGCAACATTTCATCGTGTTTGTCGAGGATGAGACCAGCGTGATCATCGTGGATTTTCTGCACAGCAGGAGCAATCTGCCTGACAGAATCGCGCAATTACCAAGACGGGAGTAATGATAGATGAGCATTCCTACAATTGATCATATTTGGTCTCAGATCAGACGCTTGGAAGGTCAGGAATTTCGAACCAAGACGGGAAAATCGTTTACCTATTCCGTTTATGGAGATTCTCTCACACCAAGCAGGACCGAATACAACCTTGGCAAAATTGAGTTTGCGAAAGCGCTAACTAAAGTTCCACTGAAAGGACCCGGCGAGATCAGTCAAACTGTCCGCGGCCCGTCGTATGTTTGGGCTATCCTGCACGATTCAAGAATACGCAAGACAGACTGGTAGTAGTCTTTCGCGGAAAAATATTCATGACCCCCCGAGAAACCATCCTGCAAGCCTTGCTTGCGGCACTGCAAAGCGTGTCCGGTCCAGCCATGCTGCGGGGCGCGATCCTACCTGAGCGCATACCCGCTGGCGGCCTGCTGATCCTGCGCGACGGTGACCCCGGTACGCCGGAGGTAACGCTGTCGCCGCTGCAATATCACTATGAGCACCGCGCCGAGGTCGAGGTGATCGTACAAGGCAAAACACCTGCCGCCCGTGATGCCGCTTTTGATACACTGATGGCAGAGCTGGCATCGGCAATCACGGCCGATCGCACCCTTGGCGGTCTCTGCGACTGGGTCGAAGCCGAAGCCCCGCAGCCGGTCGATCTGCCGGTTGAAGGGGCCGAAGCGCTGAAAGCCTCCATCGTCCCCGTCATTTTGGCCTACACCACGGCCGACCCATTGGGATGACCTCCACGGGCTGAACCTCGTGGGGTGCCCGCACCACCAAACAAAGGACTAAAACATGGCACGCGCACAAGGCGCGCGGTCGCTGATGGCGGCTGCGTTCGAGACAACATATGGCACCCCGCCGCTGAGCGGTTACATGCAGATGCCCTTCGCCAGCACTTCGCTGGGGGCGGAGCAACCCTTGCTGGGCTCGGAATTGCTGGGTTATGGCCGTGATCCGCTGGCCCCGATCAAGGATGCGGTGACGGCGGATGGTGATGTAGTGGTGCCGATCGACGCAGAAGCTTTCGGCTTCTGGCTGAAAGCGGCATTCGGGGATCCGGTCACCACCGGCACGGGGCCGTATACCCATACTTTTGTGTCTGGCAATTGGATCCTGCCGAGCCTGTCGATCGAAACCGCCATGCCGGAGGTGCCGCGTTATGCGATGTATTCCGGCTGTGTGCTCGACCAGCTTTCCTGGCAAATGCAGCGCTCGGGGCTTTTGACCGCGACCGCAAAGCTGATCGCGCAGGGCGAGGCGATTGCCACCTCGACAGCCGCCGGAACGCCGCCCGGCTGGACTCTGCAGCGGTTCGGGCATTTCAACGGCTCGATCAAACGCAATGGCACAAGCCTGGGCAACATCGTTTCGGCCGATATTCAGTACATCAACAATCTCGACCGGATAGAAACCATCCGTTCGGACGGCCGCATCGACGGGGCTGATCCGTCCATCGCCGCGCTGACCGGCAAAATGGATGTGCGCTTTGCCGATCAGGTGCTGATGACCCAGGCCATGAATGGCACGCCGGCGGAACTGGAGTTCGCCTACAGCCTCGGCAGCGGCGAGAGCCTGACCTTCACCGCCCACGCTGTCTATCTGCCGCGCCCGCGCATCGAAATTCAGGGGCCGCAGGGCGTGCAGGCCAGCTTTGACTGGCAGGCGGCATATGACGCCACCGCCGGGCAGATGTGCACCATCACTCTTGTCAACGACATCGCAACCTACTGAGGAACAACATGATCCA
>JALWPC010000483.1 GCA_026995265.1 Paracoccaceae bacterium | reverse complement strand
CTTGCTCATAATCCATCGCTCACCTCACGCTCTGGCCGTCGGGGCCAAACAGGTGGCTTTGCGCCATGGAAAAGCCGATTTCGACCGTGTCGCCAATGGCCACGTGATGGTCGCCGGGCGCGTGCACAACCACCTCTTTCTGGCTACCGGAGGTGAGGTAGATATAGGTTTCGCCGCCCAGCCGCTCCACTGCGTAAACCTCGCCGGAAAGAGTGCCATCCGCCCCTGTTCCGATGCTGAAATGCTCGGGGCGCACGCCGAATTCGATGCTGTCGCCCACCTTCAGCCCCGTGACGGGGTGGTTGAACACCGCGCCATCGGCCAGCGTCACCTCGTTGGCCCCGCTGACCGTGCCCTTGAAAAAGTTCATGGCCGGCGAGCCGATAAAACCGGCAACGAAGCGGTTGGCGGGGGTGGTGTAAAGCTCCAGCGGCGCGCCCACCTGCTCGACCACCCCGCCCTGCAGCACCACGATCTTGTCGGCCATGGTCATGGCCTCGATCTGGTCATGGGTGACGTATATCATGGTGGCATTCAGCGCGCGGTGCAGCTTGGTCAACTCAATCCGCATCGCCACCCGCAGCTTGGCATCGAGGTTGGAGAGCGGCTCGTCAAACAGAAAGACCTTCGGGTCCCGCACAATGGCGCGGCCAATGGCAACCCGCTGGCGCTGGCCGCCGGAAAGCGCCTTGGGCTTGCGGTCCAGATAGTCGGTGAGCTGCAGGATTTCGGCCGCTGCGCGCACCTTTTTGTCGATGCTGGCCTTGTCTTCCTTGGCGACCCGCAGGGCATAGCCCATGTTTTGCGCCACGGTAAAATGCGGATAGAGCGCGTAGCTCTGGAACACCATCGCCAGCCCGCGCGCGGCAGGGGCGAGGTGGTCTACGCGGTTCTCGTCAATATGGATTTCGCCGCTGGTGAGGTCTTCAAGCCCCGCGATCAGGCGCAAAAGCGTGGATTTCCCACAGCCCGACGGGCCGACGAACACCACGAATTCGTTATCTTCCACGGTGAGGTTCACATCTTTGATGACCTTCACGTCCCCAAACTGCTTGTTCACCCCGCGCAATTCGACCTTCGCCATGTTCTGCCCTCAATCAGATACAAAAAACCCGGGGCGCTGGAGGACGCCCCGGGGGTTGGTTTACTCCGAAGCGGCAATGCCGGCGGTGATGTCGGCGGCGACCTCTTCAGCGGTTTTCGCACCGGTCAGGAGCTGCTGAAGCCCGTCTTGCAGCAAGGTGGAGCCCGTGGGCTTTTTGAAGCGGAAGGCCACCAGCATGATGTAAGGGGTCTGGTGCTCTTGCAGCTTGATGATCTCGGCCAGTGCCGGATCGCTTGGCACCGCGCCGGTAACGGCAGGCACGTTGCTTAGCTTGTCAGCCAGCATTTGCGCCCATTCAGGGGTGGCAGTAAAGCGGATGAACTCCAGTGCCGCCTCTTTATTGGGCGAAGCGGCGTTTACGCCATAGCCACCGTCCAGCCATGTGGCGACCAGCCGATCATCGCCCGCTTTGGCGGCAGGGCCGGGCATAAAGCCGAAGTTCAGGCCCGCATCACGCCAGCCGGGGATCTCCCAAGAGCCGCCGATGAACATCGCGGCCGAGCCGGAGGTGAAAAGCGCCTTCATGGTGGCATAATCCACGCCCTCGAAACCATCAGGCATATAGGGGGCCAGCGCCGCCATATGCTGCAAGCCGCTCACAAAGCGCGGGTCTTCAAAGGTGGTGTTGCCCGAGGTGACGTCAGCAAAGAAATCCGGCCCGTAGAAGTTGGACATAATCGCGCCGGAGGCCACTTCGATGGTCCAGCCGTCAGCGGTGCCGTTGGCCAGCGGGGTAATGCCCGCCGCTTTCAGCTTGTCGGCGTCAGCGATGAACTCGTCCCACGTGGTGGGCGGGGTCAGGCCCTGGGCGTCGAAAATATCCTTGTTATAGTAAACCAGCACGGTTTGGGTGGCAAAGGGCACCGAATAAACATGGCCGTCAGAGCGCAAGGTGGTGCCGCGCACAAGGTCGGCAGGGATGTTGGACAAATCCACCTGCCCGTCCAGCGGCTCCAGATAGCCAGCGCCGGAAATGTTTTCAAGGCTGCCATAGGCGCGGGTGTGGATGATGTCCGGCCCCGAGCCGCCCGCCAGCGCTGTGGTCAGAATGGTGTTATAGGCCTTGGCCTCGTGGGCGGTGAAGGTCACGTGAATATCGGGGTGGGTTTTTTCAAACGCCGCGATCATCTCGTTATAGGCGGCGACGTCTTCCTGCCGCCAGCTCCAGAAGCTCAACTCGGTTTGCGCAAAGGCGGGGGCCGCCATAGATAGCGCCGTTACCGCGATTGCGGCTTTGGTGAGGTGTTTTTTCATGTCCGTTTCTCCCTGGTTAACAGTTTTATAAGGGCAGGCAAAAAAGGACTCAGGTCGCCGCCCGTTTCTATGGGCAGGAATTTAATATTCTTATTGCGTTCTGTCAATAATTTATTATTACCGAATTTTTCGCACCAATCCATGGCTGTCGGAAATCCGCTGGGCCACGTCGCCCTGCCCCTGCACGAACAGCACAAACAAAAGGTCGGTTATGCCCATTTGGGCGGTGCGGGTGGCGATGGAGGAGGAGCGCACCACGTTTTCATCGGCCACGCATTGCAGCACCACATCGGGGGGCGGGGTTTGGTGGTAGGCGCCGATATGCAGCACCGGAATACCGTGTTCCTGCGCAAAGTCCACCGCCACCTGCACCTCGCGGGTGGTGCCGGAATAGGAGATCGAGATCAGCAGGTCATTCGGGGTGAAGCTCGCCAGATTGGCCAGTTGGATGTGGCTATCCCCGCCCGCAATCACCGCCTTGCCAAATTTCGCCAGTTTCGAAGACAGGTCCTGCGCCACCAGCGCCGAGCCGCCCACGCCCAGAATCAGGATGCGGTTGGCGGCGCTAATCTGGTTGACGGCGGCGTCCAACACCGCGTTGGGGTTGGCCTTCATGGTTTCGGAAAGAGCTGCAATTTTGCTGGCATAGAGCTTGCGAGCCACTGCGCCAAGAGAATCGTCGCTAAAAATTCCGGCATGGATCTGTTCGGCATTTTCACTGCGCGCGGTTTCGGCGCTCAGCGCGATTTTGAGCGCCGGAAAGCCCGGGAAACCTATCTTCTGGCAAAACTTAATAATGCTCGACTGGCTGACCTTGCAGCGCTCTGCCAAAGCCTGCGAAGAAAGGCCGACCACCTCCCGCGGCGCATCCAGAATAACCTCTGCAATCGCCCGTTCGTTGGCCGACATTCCGCCCAAAGCGTTGTTCAGACTTGCGATCAGATTTTTGTCCATTGCCTCTGCCCCGTTATTCGGCGCGGTCAAGAAAGGAATTTTTTATTATTGACCGCAATTATATTTGGAATATATAATTCCACCATGACTGATACCGCACATTCCGACTTGATTCAACTCGCGCGCGCCCTCGAGGGCCTCGAGTCCGAGAAGATAAACACGGATTCTGTTAACCTGGATACCCTTTCGCCGCTGGCAATCGCCACGCTGATGAACAAGGAAGACCAAAAAGTGGCGGAGGCGGTGCAGAATACGTTGGCGGAAATTGCTCAGGCGATTGAGGCAGCGGCCGAAGCCCTGCAAGCGGGCGCGCGTGTTATCTATGTCGGGGCCGGCACCAGCGGGCGGCTCGGGGTTCTGGATGCGGCCGAAATCCCGCCGACCTTTTCGGCCCCGCCGGATATGGTTATCGGGCTGATAGCCGGGGGCGAAGCGGCGATGTTCCATGCACAGGAAGGCTCGGAAGATGACCCGGCCCAGGGCGCACGGGATCTTGTGAAAATCAATGTGAGCCAAGATGACCTTGTTATTGGTCTCGCCGCTTCGGGGCGCACCCCCTATGTGCTCGGGGCGCTGGCTAAGGCGCGCGAGATCGGGGCAACAACGGTCGGAATCTCCTGCAATGCCGAAAGTGCGCTCGCGGAACAAAGCGATATAGCGATTACCGCGATCGTCGGCCCGGAAATCCTTTCCGGTTCCACCCGCCTCAAATCCGGCACGGCGCAAAAGCAGATACTGAATATGATCTCGACCGGTGCCATGG
>JALWPC010000482.1 GCA_026995265.1 Paracoccaceae bacterium | reverse complement strand
CCAAAGGCCAGCGCCGTCAGGCAGGCTTCTTCGGCGGGCTTGAGCACTGCCGCGTTGCCCATGGCGAGGGCAGCTCCCACCGAGCGCCCGATGATCTGCATCGGGTAATTCCAAGGCACGATATGCCCCGTGACGCCGTGGGGCTCGCGCAGGGTGTAGACGGTGTAGCCGTCGAGGTAAGGGATGGTTTCGCCGTGGATTTTATCACAGGCCCCGCCGTAGAACTCCAGATACCGCGCCAGCGCCAGCGCATCGGCGCGGGCCTGCTTCAGGGGCTTGCCCACATCCGCCGCCTCAAGGGCCGCGAGGTGGTCCACCTTTTCCAGCACCGCTTGCGACATACGGGTGAGCACCCGCCCGCGCTCAAGGGCTGTCATCGCGCCCCATTCACCGTTTAGCGCGGCTTGGGCAGCCTGCACGGCGGCGTTGATGTCGGCCTGTTGGCCCCGGGCAATTCGGGAAAGTTCCCCGCCGGTAGAGGGGTTTTCCAGGCGCAGGGTCTCGCCGCCCGCAGGGGCAACCCACGCACCGCCGATCAGGCATTTGCTGGCGTCAAACCATGTTTTACTCATTGCATCAGGTCCTCAAAGCTGGGCGCGGCGGCCAAAAGCGCGCGCGTGTAATCGTGTTGCGGGGTTTGGAAGATGGCCTCGGTTGCGCCCTCTTCCACGATCTCGCCCGCTTTCATCACCATAACACGGTCGGTTATGGCGCGCACCACCGAAAGGTCGTGGCTGATGAACAGGTAGGAGAGGCCGAAACGGTCCGAAAGCGCCGCCAGCAGGTCCAGAATTTGCGCGCGGATGGAGACATCCAGTGCCGAAACCGCTTCATCCAGAATGATCAGCTCCGGCTTGATGATCAGCGCCCGCGCAATGGCGATACGCTGGCGCTGGCCGCCGGAGAATTCGTGGATGTATTTGTCGGCGTCATCGGGGTGCATCCCTACGGCGGTGAGGGCTTCGGCCACCGCCGCCCTGCGGGCCGCGCCTTTGGGCGGGGTGTCGAGCAAATGAAACGGCTCGCTCACCAGCCGCGCCACCTTGTGGCGGGGGTTGAAGGAGCCGTAAGGGTCCTGAAACACCACCTGCATGTTGCGGCGCAAGGTGCGGGGCACGCGGTGGCCCGCCTGCACCTCCTGGCCGTTGATGCTGATGCTGCCGCCCTGAATGGCCTCAAGGCCGAGAATGGCGCGGGTCAGGGTGGACTTGCCACAGCCGGATTCCCCCACCAGCCCGAGGCTTTCGCCCTTTTTAAGCGTAAAGCTCACCCCATTGACCGCGCGAAACTTCGGCGCGGGGCCGAATGGGTGTTTGCGCGGCAGCGGGTAATCGCGGATCAGGCCTTTGACCTCGAGGATGGGGGCATCCCCGGGCTTTGCGCCGCGCTCCGGCGTGTGGCTGGAAGCGGCAAACAGGGCCTTGGTGTAGGGGTGCTGCATGTGCCGGAAAATCTGGGCGGTGGCCCCCTGCTCCACCACCGCGCCCTTTTGCATGATCACAATATGGTCGGCCACGTCGGCCACCACGCCGAGGTCGTGGGAGATGAGCAGCAGGCCCATGCCATCCTCTAGCACAAGGCGTTTGAGCAGCGCCATGATCTGGGCCTGGGTGGTGACGTCCAGCGCCGTTGTCGGCTCGTCGGCAATCAGCAGCCTGGGGCGCAGGGCAATGGCCATGGCGATCACCACCCGCTGGCGCTGGCCGCCGGACAGCTCGTGCGGGTAGCGGGAGAGCGGAAATTCGGCTTCAGGCAGGCCAACGCGGTTGAGGGTGTCGCGGGCGATTTCCAGGGCCTCGGCCTTGCTGGCCGCCCCGTGGATCAGCACGGTTTCGGCGACCTGCGCGCCGATGGTCTGCACGGGGTTGAGGGCGGTCATGGGTTCCTGAAAAACCATGCCGATGTCACGCCCGCGCATCTGGCAGAGGGTGGGCTCGTCCAGCGTGAGCATGTTCTGGCCGTTGAACATAACCTCGCCCGCCGCCACCGCCCCGCGGGGCAGCAACTGGTTGACACAATAAGCCGTCATGGATTTGCCGGAGCCGCTTTCGCCAATCACCGCAGTGATCTGTCCCGCATCCACGTTCAAGGCCACATCATGCAGGATCCCGGCAGCCCCGATGGAGAGCTTGAGGCCGTTTATGGAAAGCAGGCTCATCGGCGGCCCCGCCGGAGCTTGGGGTCGAACAGGTCGCGCAGGGCATCCCCCATCAGGTTAAGGCCCAGCACGGTCAGCACGATGGCAAGCCCGGGGAACAGGGCGAGGTGCGGGGCGAAGGAAACCATGGTCTGGCTGTCGGCCAGCATCCGGCCCCAGCTCGGGATCGGGGGTTGTGCGCCAAGGCCGATGTAGGAGAGCGCCGCTTCCGCGAGGATACCGAGGGAAAACTGGATGGTGCCCTGCACGATCAGCAGGTTGGTGATGTTGGGCAGGATATGCTCAAAGCTGATGCGCAGGCGGGATTTACCCGCCACACGGGCCGCCAGCACGAAATCCCGCGTCCAGAGGCTAAGCGCCCCGCCGCGCGAGAGGCGGGCAAACACGGGAATGTTGAAAATGCCAATCGCGATGATGGCATTGACGGCCGAGGGGCCAAACACGGCGGTGATCAGAATAGCAATCAGCAGCGCCGGAAAGGCGAATATCAGGTCATTGCCGCGCATGATGACCTCGTCGAGCAGCGCGCCTTTGCGGGCGGCGGCGGCGAGGCCAAGGGGCACGCCGAGCAGCACCCCGATGCCCACGGCCACAATGGCCACCGCAATCGAGGTGCGCGCGCCGATCATGATCATGGAGAAGATGTCGCGGCCAAACTGGTCGGTGCCGAACCAGTTGGTGGCGTCCGGCGTGTGGAGCTTGTTGACAATGTCCACCCCGTCCACGGTGAACGGGGTCCAGAAATAGGACAGCACGGCGGCGGCGGCGAAGGTGAAGGCCAGCACAAAGCCGATGCTGAAGCCGGGTATTCTGAAGGCCCGTTTCATGCGCGCCGCCTCAGGCGGGGGTCCACCATAGCGTAGGTGATGTCCACCAGAAAGGTGACGAGGATCACCGCAAACACCAGCAGCATGACCACGCTTTCAACCACGATCAGGTCCCGCTGGGTGATGGCGGTGAAGATCATGCTGCCAAGCCCGGGGAGGAAGAAGATTTTTTCAATGATGATCGCCCCGGCGAGCAGGAAGGAGAATTGCAACCCGATGATGGTCAGCACGGGGATCATGGCGTTCCTCAGCGCATGGTGAACCATGGCCCCGCGTGCGCTGCGCCCCTTGGCGCGGGCGGTCCGCATGAAGTCTTCCGAGAGGGTGTCGAGCAGGGATGAGCGCATGACGCGCGCCAAGATGGAGGCCTGCGGGAGGGCCAGCACCACAGCGGGGAGCGTCAGGGCTTTCATAGCCGCCAGCGGGTCTTCCCACCCCGGGAAGCCGCCCGCAGAAAACAGGCCGTATTTGATCGCGAGGATGGACACCATCAGCATGGCAAACCAGAAATTCGGGATCGCCACCCCAAGCTGGGTGCCGCCCATGACCAGCCAATCCGCCCATGAGCCGCGCTTGGCGGCGGCGAGGATGCCGATGGGGAAGGCTATGGCAGTGGAGAGCAGGAGGGCATAAAGCGCCAGCGGCAGCGACACCCACACCCTGCCCTGCACCATCTCGGCCACGGGCACGTGGTAGGTGTAAGACACCCCGAAATCGCCCCGCACCAGCCCTGAAACCCAGAGCCAGTAGCGGGCCAACAGGCCCTGGTCGAGGCCCATCTGGCTGCGCAGGGCGTCCACAGCGTCTTGCGTGGCGTTAATGCCGAGCATCAGGCGGGCGGGGTCGCCGGGGATGATCTCGACCACGAAAAAGATCGCCACAGAGGCGGCGATGAGGCTGAGGCCAAGGGATGCCAAGCGTTTGAGGGTGAAGATGAGCATATCAGGCCCTGTTTGCCCCGCGCCCGTTCAGGCGCGGGGCCGTTGCTTTAGTCTTCCCAGTAAACCTCGGCGAGGTTGGCACCCTGAGTCGGAGCATTGGCCCACAACCCGTGGATTTTGGCATTGGCCACGCCGGTTTTGGCCAGCTCAAACAGATAGCCGTTGACATGATCTTCGGCGATCATGGTTTGGGCCGCGCCAAGAATGGCGGCGCGCTTGGTCGGGTCTGTGGTCAGGTTGAGCTGCTCCATCAGGCCCTGGAACGCCGGGTTGTCATACTGGAAGTAATAGTCGGGGTTGGCATAAATCCCGATGTCCATCGGCTCGGTATGGCTGACAATCGTCAACCCGTAATCCTTGCCCTTGAACACCTCTTCCAGCCACTGGCTCCATTCAAGGTTGGTGACCTCGGTCTCTATGCCCACGGCCCGCAATTCAGCCGCGATAATCTCGCCCCCGCGGCGCGCATAGGAGGGCGGCGGCAGCTTCAGGGTGGTGGTAAAGCCATCGGGGAAACCCGCTTCGGCCAGCAGCTTTTTGGCAAGCTCGGGGTCATAATTGCTCAGGCCCGTGAGGTCCACATAGGCCGGATTATGGGGCGCCATATGGGTGCCAATCGGGGTGCCGTAGCCAAACATGGCGCCGTCGATAATCGCCTGCCGGTCAATGGCGTGGGCCAGCGCCTCGCGCACTTTGGGGTTATCAAAGGGCGGCATTTTATTGTTCGTTGAAAGGATCGTCTCGCCCTCGGTGGAGCCGACAATCACCGTAAAGCGGGGGTCGGCGTCAAACTGCGGCAGGTTTTCCGGCGCGGGGAAGGTCGGGAAGGCGTCCACATCGCCGGCCATAACGGCATTGAAGGCCGCGGTCGGGTCGGAGATATATTTGATGGTGACGGTTTCCAGCTTGGCCGGCTCGCCCCAGTAATTCGGGTTGCGGGTCATGGTGATGCTGTCGCCCTGCACCCAGTTCTGGAACACAAACGGCCCGGTGCCGTTGGGGTGGGTTTTGAGCGCCTCCACATCGTCGCCCTCGTTCAGGATCACCGCATCGCCCCATGCCATGTTGAACAGGAAATTGCCGGTGGGGGTGGTCAGCGTCACCACCACGGTGGTGTCATCCGGCGCGCTCACATCGGCGATATTGGCAAACAGGCCTTTTTGGGCGTTCACGCTATCCTCGGCGCGGGCGCGGTTGAGGGACCAGACGACATCCGAGGCCGTCAGGTCGGACCCGTCATGAAACTTCACACCGCTGTGCAGGTGGAAGGTATAGGTGAGGCCGTCCTCGGAAATATCCCAGCTTTCGGCCAGCGCGGGGATGACAGAGCCGTCAGAGGCAAACTCGGTGAGGCCCTCGTAGATGTTGATGTAAACCACGTTGTCAATCGCGCCAGCGGCCCCGGCTGTCGGGTCCAGATGCGGCGGCTCCAGCTGGTCGCCAATGGTGATGCTGGTATTGGCGGCCATGGCCCCCGTGGCAAGCATGGCCAGCAGGCTGGCCCCGATAAGAATGCGTTTCATTGTTAACCTCCTTGGTTGGCTGCGGGTTCCCCCGTCAGCAATGTGGCGAGGGCGAGGCCCATCACTTTGGCCGAGTCGAGCATGTCGCTCACCTCGATATATTCATCCGGCTGGTGCGCAAGGTCCAGAATCCCCGGCCCGTAGGCGATACAGTTCTTCATCCGACCTATGCGGTCAATGTGTTTTTGGTCATAGGTGCCCGGCGACACCACAAATTCCGGCTTTTTCCGCGTCACAGCCTCGATTGCGCCCGCAATGGTGGTGACGACAGGCGCGGTTTTATCGGTCATTGTCGGAATCACAGAGTGAATCGGGGTGAACGCATAGCTGAAATCCGGCCGCTCGGATTTCACCTTCTCCAGCACCCCGCGCAATTCGGCCTCCACCTCGGCTATATCCTCTTCCAGCAGGAAGCGCCGGTCAACGATCATTTTGCAATGGTCGGGCACCACGGGGCTGGGCAGGCCGGTAAAGCCCGCTTCCGGCTCCGCCTGACCGCCATGGATGGAGTTGATGTTCATGGTGGATTGCCGCGCCCCTTCGGGGATCACCGGCATATCGGTGCGCTTGGCCGCCAGCGCGGGGAACAGGCTGGCCTCCATCTCCGCCATCACCGCCCCCATATGGCGCACGGCGCAGTCACCAAGAAAGGGCATGGAGCCGTGGGCTATGCGCCCGAAGGTTTCGATCTCGGCCCAGAACACGCCGCGGTGGCCAAGGCAGACACGGTCCTTGAACGGCTCGGGGATGACGACATGCTGCACCTTTTCGGGGTTGAAATAGCCCTGCTCGCACAGGTAGGCCACTCCCCCAAAGCCCCCGGTTTCCTCATCCGCCGTGCCGGAAATCTCTATCGCCCCGCTGAAATCGGGCCAGACCTCCAGAAACGCCTCCGCCGCGATGATCGAGGCCGCCAGCCCGCCCTTCATGTCACAGGCGCCCCGGCCATAAATCCTGCCATTGATCAGCTCGCCACCAAAGGGGTCGCGCGTCCAGCCCTGCCCTATGGTCACCACATCTATGTGGCTGTTGAAATGCACGCACTCACCGGCCCGCCCCCCCTCGCGGCGGGCGACGATGTTCCAGCGCGGATATTTCTCGCTGTCGCCGGGGGTGCCATGGGCGCGGATCAGTTCGGTTGCAAAACCGTCGGCCTTCAGCCGCTTGTCCAGATATTCGCAAATATCACGGTAAAACTCGCCCGGAGGGTTCAGGGTCGGAATGCGGATCAGGTCTTGCGTGAGGGCGACCAAATCGCCCTCCTTCGCCGCCACCCGCTGCAAAAATGCCTTGCGTTTATCGCCCACAATTCCCCCCTTGCCATTGCTGCCGATGCTCCCCTAATCTGGCTGCACGCTCAAGACTGTAGGATTACGGATGCCCGAAAGCCTGGATAAAATCGCTTTTGACCTCGCCCCCATCGGGGTGGTGCTCACCGAAAACCGGGTGATCAAATCCTGCAACCAAACCTTCGCCCGCATGTTCGGCTATGCCCGCGCCGAGTTGCTCAACCAGTCCTTCCGGATGCTCTACCCCAGCGCCAGCGAGTTCGACGCCATCCGCGATGTCGGCCTGAAGGCGCTGAAGGCCACCGGCGAATATTCCGACGAACGCATCATGCACCGGCGCGACGGCACGCCGTTTTGGGCCCGCGTCCGCGTGGCCACCCCCAACCCGAACGACCCGCTCTCCCGCACCATCCTCAGCTTTGCCGACATTTCCGGCTTACGCCCTGAAGTGGAACTGACGCCCCGTGAAAAACAGGTGGTCATGCGCCTGGCCCAGGGCCGCACCAGCAAGGAAATTGCCCGCGAGCTTGGCCTTTCGCCGCGCACGATTGACGATTACCGCGCCCGCCTGCTACGCAAATTCGAGGTGCGCAACATCGCCGAACTGCTCAGCCGGATTATGGGCGTTGGCGGATAGGGGCGGGGCCTCGCAATTTTTTTGTTGGCACCTCTTTGCATGCAGTTTGGAAGTGAACAAAACATTTCCACAGGCAGTTACCACCTTATGTTGATTTAATTATATTTACAATTCATATCAACGCGCTCTTATCATAACTACTAACCTAGGTTAGTAGTTACGCTGATGCTATATTTATGATTGTTTATCCGACTGTTATCAAGTTGTTTAACGGTTAACGTTCAAAGTATCGCTGAAATGCCCGCCTCTGCTTTAGGGTGAATTATATTCCGATTCTTTGTTTCTGCCACAACCGAAACAATAAAACTACGGCAATTGCGAACGCTTTCATTTGTTATAGAAGTCTGCCTGTCTCCTGTTGATCCCCCGCCGCTTCGCGCATTTATAGTGGCATTGGCAGATGAACTTTTTATCAGACCTGAATATTCGAAAGCAGGCGAATTTATAGATGGCTAACCCTTCGGGTGACAAACTCAAAAATTTCAGGACATGTTCAACAAAATTGTAGAACCAAGGCCACCGCTGGAGGTTGACGGCACGCAGGGTGACAATACGTCAAATGCGGGCAATCTTACCAAGTTCCATACCGGGCACCCGAAGGCAGAGAAAATTTGCAACGGGGCGATTGCCAGAATGGGCGCCAACTGCAAGGATATGATCGCCAAACAGGCGGGCAAGGCGATTTTGAAAACGGCCAATAAATATCTTTGTGCCGCTCTGATTCTGCGCTAACACTTGTGCAATCAATCAATCCCAGGGAGGAACCAATGAAATTGAATTTACTGAAAGTCACCACGATCGCCGCCTTCGGCTTTGCCCTCGCCGGCGAGGCCGCCGCCGAAGAATGGAACGTGTCTCTCTGGGGTAAGCGCCGTGCATTTACCGAACATGTGGAGCGGCTGGCCGAGCTTGTGGCTGAAAAAACCAACGGGGAATTTACCCTGAATATCTCCTATGGCGGGCTTTCGAAAAACAAGGAAAACCTTGACGGCATTTCCATCGGGGCCTTTGAAATGGCACAGTTCTGCGCGGGCTACCATGCCGATAAAAACCCCTCTATCACCGTGCTGGAGCTGCCCTTCCTTGGCGTGCAGGACCTCAATCAGGAGGTCGAGGTTTCCATGGCGGTTTACCACTCGCAAGCCGCGATTGATGATCTGGCGCGCTGGAATGCCACCCTGCTGATGCCTTCGCCGCTGCCACAATACAACATTGCCGGCAAGGGCGAGGCCCCGCGCACACTGGAAGATTTCAAGGGCATGGCCGTGCGGGCCACCGGCGGCGTGGGCCGTGCAATGGCGGCTTTGGGCGCGGTGCCGACCTCTGTAACCGCCACCGAAGTGCGGCAAGCGCTGGATAGCGGCGTGGTCACCGCCGTGGCCTTTGCGCCCCATGCCCATATGGCTTACGGCACCATCGAGGGCGCGGACTGGTGGACAACAAACCTGAACCCCGGCACGGTGAACTGCCCTGTTGTGGTCAACACCGACGCGCTGAACGCCCTTTCGGATGCCAACCGCGAGGCCTTGCTGGGCTCGGTAGACGAAGCGCTGGCCTATTATGTGGATAACTACAACACCAAAACCATGGCCGCCTGGGGCCCTGCGCTTGACGAGCGCGGCATTGAGCGCATTACCTACACCGATGAAGAACTGGCGGCCTTCCGCGAGGCAGTGGCCGGCCCCGCGGCGGCGGCGTGGATCGAGGAAAACACCGCGCGCGGCCTGCCTGCGCAAGAGCTGTATGACCTCGTGATCAGCACCATCAATCAGGATTAAGCCTGATCTCGCACCCAGCGCCCCTCCCCCCGCTCGCGGGGGGGAGGGGGACGCCTAGCCCAACCATCAGGAACGCCATGGCCAGCCCTTCGAATATCCTCACCGACGACACCTTGTTGAGCCGCCTAGACCAGGCGCTTTTCTGGCTGGAAACCAAGCTCGCCCTGCTGGGTGGCATAGCGGTTTTCTCGCTCATGGTGCTGGCCGTTATCTCGGTAGGCGGGCGCAACCTTACCAACGCCCCCCTGCCCGGCTATGTGGACTGGATCGAACAGGCCATGCCGCTGATCGCCTTTGTCGGGGTGAGCTACACCCAGCGCCTCGGCGGGCATATCCGCATGGATATTCTGATCGGCCGCCTGAAGGGCCGGCCGCTCTGGCTGGTGGAGATGCTGTCTACACTGGCGATGCTGGCCCTGATGATTCTGCTGGTCTGGGGCACGTTTTCCCACTTTCTGCGCGCCTTTGATATGAACGCCCCGCTTTGGAGCCGCGATTCCAGCATGGATATTGGCATTCCTCTATGGCCAAGCAAGCTGATCGTGCCCATTGGCTTTACGGTGCTGTCGCTGCGTCTGGCCTTGCAGGCGTGGGGCTTCGGGCGCGCGCTGGTCAGCGGGGCCAGCCGCCCCGTGGCCGTGCCGCTTTATGAAGACGCCGCCACCGCCGCCGCCAACGAGGCCAAAACGGTTTCGGGCCTGGATGACACGGGGGCCGCCTGATGGAACAGATAGATATAGGCCTGATTGTCACCGGCATTATGCTGGTTTTTGTGCTCATCGGCGTGCGGGTGGCCTTTGCCGCCGCGCTGGCCGGGATGATCGGGCTGGTCTGGATTTTCTGGGCGCGCTTTGGCTATGACCCCGAAAAGTTCGGCAAAGCGCTGACGATTGCGGTTAAAACCGCTGGTCAAGTGCCCCATTCCAAGGTGTCCTCGCAGGCGCTGTCGCTGATCCCGACCTTTATCCTGATCGGTTTTCTGGCCTATTATGCGGGGCTGACCAAGGCGCTGTTTACCGCCGCAAAGCGCTGGATCGGCTGGCTGCCGGGGGGGCTTGCTGTCTCCACCGTTTTTGCCACGGCGGGCTTTGCGGCGGTTTCCGGCGCGAGCGTTGCCACCTCTGCGGTGTTCGCCCGCATCGCCATCCCCGAGATGCTGGCCGAGGGCTATGATAAGCGCTTTGCCGCCGGTGTGGTCGCCGCCGCCGGAACGCTGGCCTCGCTCATTCCGCCCTCTGCCATTCTGGTGATCTACGCCATAATTGTAGAGCAGGACGTGGGCAAACTGCTGTTGGCGGGCTTTCTCCCGGGCGCGTTTTCCGCTGTCATTTACGGGGGACTCGTTGTCGGCCTCGCCATGGTCTGGAAGGGCCTTGGCCCGCCGGTGGGCGGTTTTAGCTGGCGCGCGCGCTTTGCAAGCCTGCCCCCTGCCCTGCCGATTCTTTTCGTGGTCGTCATCATCATCCTGTTCATCTACAACCCCTTTGGCGGCGACGCATGGGGCACCCCCACCGAAGGCGGCGCGCTGGGCGCGTTTGTGGTGTTCCTCATGGCGCTGTTTCGCGGCATGCGCTGGCAGCAACTGCGCGAGGCCCTGCTGGAAACCGCCAAGCTCTCGGTGATGATTTTCACCATCATCTGGGGCGTGCTGATCTATGTGCGCTTCCTTGGCTTTGCCGACCTCCCCGGGGCGTTCTCCGACTGGATCACCTCGCTGGACCAATCCCCGATGGTCACGCTGGTTCTCATCCTGCTCGCCTATGCGGTGCTCGGCATGTTCATGGATGCCATCGGCATGCTGCTGCTGACGCTGCCGGTGGTCTACCCCGCCATTGTGGCCCTGAATGGCGGCGAGGCGGTGCTGGCCGCCGATAGCGCCTTTGGCATGTCCGGCGGGGCGGTTGGCATCTGGTTTGGCATTATCGTGGTGAAAATGGCCGAGCTTTGCCTGATCACCCCGCCGATAGGGCTGAACTGCTTTGTGGTCGCGGGCGTGCACACCGATATTTCGGTGCAAGACGTCTTCCGCGGCGCCTCGCCGTTTTTCATCGCCGACGCCCTCACCATTGCCGGCCTCATCGCCTTCCCGGGCATCGTGCTCTACCTGCCCAATTTGGTGGGCTGATATGTGCGGCCGCACCATCATCGGAGATGTCGACTGGCCGCAATATTTCGAGTGGATGAACATCCTTGGCGCCCCGCCTACGCCGATCCGGCAAAGCTGGAACGTTGCGCCAACCACCATAAATCCGATTTTCATCCCGCAGGATGGCGGGCTCACCGGCGGCCTCGCCCGCTGGGGGCTGGTGCCGGAATGGTGGAAAAAACCGCTGAAAGAGCTGAAATTCGCCACCTTCAACGCCCGCACGGAAGAGGCCGCCAGTAAACCCGCCTTTCGCCACGCCATGCAGCATGGCCATTGCCTTGTGCCTGTCAAAGGCTACTATGAATGGACGGGGCAGAAAGGGGCCAAAACCCCCTATATGGTGAGCGTAGACACCAACGCCCCGGGGTTTTGTATGGCCGGGCTTTGCACCCGTGTGACCCTGCCGGATTTCGAGGGTTTGAGCTATACCATCCTCACCGAAGCCGCGACCGGCCACCTCAAAGACCTGCACCCGCGCATGCCGGTCATGCTGGATGAACAGGCATATCTTGACTGGGCCCATGGCGCCAGTTTGGCCAACCTCGCCCGCGTTGCCCCCGCGCGCATCCGCATGCACCGTGTCGGCAATGCCGTGGGCAAGGTCGGCAATGATGGCCCCGAGCTGATGTTGCCCGTTGGCAATTAGAGCGTGAGGGTTTGAAACTGAAAATATATTTTTTGCCAGTCAGGCTGTAACATTCATCGCACGTGATCGCGATTCCGAAGGTTAGTTCGGAGCCGCCTGTTTTCGGGGCTAAAGCCCCGAACCGCGCCTCGCCTTCGGCTCGGCGGGCGGCGCGTCAGGCGTTGGTTTGCTTGGCGGGATCGCACCCGCGCCGCGTGGCGACATCTGCGCATGTGGCCCGTGCTGAATGGGGTTGAGGTCAAAGACCTGTCGGTTTGGCAGACACTGCCCACAAGAACTGAGTCTTCAGGGGGGAGCGCGCGTGCGCGAGGGGGCGGAACGCCCCCCTTGCCGAGCCGAAGGCGAGGCCACGCCCAACGGGAGGGGTCGATTTGCGGAGCAAATCGTGCACCGACGGGCGGGAGCGCTGCGCTCGGGTCTGAAACGATGTGGCAGCTTTTCCCTGCCACCATCCGGCCCGCAAACAGCATTGCCGCCGCCAGAGCCCCCCGCAGGGTTGCCGCTCACTCGGACGGGATGATTTGCCCGTCATAATTGGCGTCCAGCCGCTGTATCACATGGTTTCCGTAAGAAGCCTCATCCTTTCACATAATATTGTTGGAGATCACTCAACCGTCAATAGACTTGTCGGATTTAATAGTGATAATCGGGTGATGAACATAAGGACTTAATATGAAGCGTATCCCGATATTTGCCGCCATTTTGGCCACCACCCTGTTGTCAACCACCGCCATGGGCGACGTGCCCTCCCCCATTGCCCGGCGGCAAGCGGGGATGAAAACCATTGCCGAGCAGATGAAGATTTTGGGGGCAATGACGCGGATCGGCGGCAGCTTTGACGATTTCTTTGCCCAGTCGGCTTTTGAGATCATGCAGGACGCGGCGCGAAGCGCGCAGGCGGGGTTTGCGGAGAATGTGCAAACCGGCGAAGCCACCCGCGCCAAGCCTTCAATTTGGGCCGAGGGCTCGGATTTCAACGCCCGCATGGTGCGGTTTCTGGCGGATATTGATGCGGCGGTAGCCGGTGAGCCCACCGACCAAGCCAGCTTCATCCCCCTGTTTGCCGTGGTATCGGAGAATTGCAAAAGCTGCCATGAGCATTATCGTGCGCCAAAGACTTAGGCGCTGATCTCGCGGCTGACCCGTTGGAGGATCAGCGCTTGCGCCAGCGCCGCGAGGGCCGAGAGGGCAAACACCGTGGTAAGCCCGAACCACGTGGCCATCACCCCCGCCAGCAGCGGCAGCAGGAAGGCGGGGGCGGTGATGGCGTTGAAATAGCCGGAATAGGCGGGGCGCTGGTCTTCGGGGGAGATTTCCATCAGGAAGCCGATCACGGCAATGGTCAGGCCGTTGGCCAGCGCGCCGGAGGCAAAGAAAATAGCGAAATAGAGGGTATTGCCCGCGCCCAGCAAGCCTAGCGCGATCACCGCGACGGGCGGGAAGATGCGGCCAACGGCAATGGCCTTGAGCAGGCTGACTTTGCCGAGCTTATCGCCCCACCAGCCCCAGAGCAGGTTGGAGACCAGCGCGCCGATGGTTTGCGCGCCCAAGAGCAGCGCCACGCGGGCAAGATCAAACCCCGCATTGCTGGCCGCCACCACGTAAAACGGCATGGCCATCAGCACCGCCCCGCCGCACCATTGGGCGAAGACAAAGCGCCGGAAGCTGTGGTCCTGTCTGAACACCTGCACCCCCTCGCGCAAGTATTGAAAAAAGCCGGGCTTGGCTGGGGCTTTGGAGGGCGTTTCCGGCTCGCCCATGGCGGTGAACACCGTGGACGAGGCAAACATAAGCGCCGCCGCCATGGCGATGATCACCCCGTAGGAGGTGGGGAAGGCAAGGCTGGCGGAGATACGGTCCGCCAGCGCCACAACACCCAGCGCCAGCAGGCCACCGCCGAAAAACCGCGTGGCCAGCAGGCGGGAGCGCTTGTCAGAGGGCACCGCGCGGGCGACGATGTCGTTATAGGGCACGGCCACGATGCCGCTGATAAAGGCATAGGCGACCCAGAGCAGCATCACCAGCGCGGTGAGGAGCCCGCGGGGCAGGCCCGCGCCGGTGAGCAGGAGCAGGGCCAGCAGGGCCATCATGCAAGCGCGCCCGAAGGCCCCGATGACGTAGTAACGCATGGAAGAGCCGCTCTTTTGCGCCAGAAAGCCGACGATGAGTTGCGGGAACAGCCAGCCAAAGCGCAGAATGGCGGTGACGGCCCCGACGAGGACAGAGCTGCCGGAAAGCTGGTAAACCAGCGCTGAAATGATGGTGGCACTGTCCACCGCCGCCGAGCCCGCTTGGAAGGTGATACCCGCGATGGCAACGGATTTGAAGCGCTTGGTCATTGGCCTGTCCAGTTGGCGGGGTCTACATAGAGGCCGAAATATATCGACCAGATGCCAAGCAGCACAAACACCGCGCCGATCAGCCAGCGCGCGCCTTTGAGCCAGGAGGCGAAGCGGTCCAGCGCGGTGGCAAGGCGCGGGATGATGGCGAAAATGGCCAAGGGGGCAGAGAGGAAGAGGCCAAAGAGGAACATCATCCAGAAGCCGGTCAGCACCGTGCCGGTGGTGGCGGCAAGGCCGAGCAGGCCAAACAGGATGGGGGCGGCGCAGGCGGGGATGTTAAGGCCAAAGGCGAGGCCGAGGATGACGGGGCTGCGGGCCCTTTTCCACGCCGCCGGAGCCAGCTCAATGCGCTTCTTGATCAACCCCGCGCGCCCGAGCATGAAGGCGAGGCCGACGAGCAGGTAAAGGGTGCCGAAGACCAGCCAAATGCCGGTTTGCACCCCGATCAGCTTTTGCCCGATAAAGGCGATGATGGCCCCGAAGGCGCCCGCGGTCAGAGCGCGGATGAGGATGAACACGCTGACCGCCCGCAGCTTCTCGCCCCCAACGCGGTCTTTTTGCGTGTCCAGAAACAGGAGGTGCCCGCCGATGGTGCAGGGCTCGATAAAGCCGAGCAGGCCAAGGCCGATGGGCAGCCCGATGAGGGCGTGAAGCGATAGGTCCATTTGATTCCCCTTTTTGGGGAGACTGGAGCTTCCGGTGGCTGGAAGGTCAATGGGGATAACGACGATGTGAAGAGCTGTTTGCGCCGGCCGTTAACTGGAGGCTTTCCAATTGCTTAACCAGTTCTTAACCCCCTTTCTGTAGACGCGTAATATAAGACGCGTCAAATAAGACACGTCTTATATTACGCGTCTACAGAAATGAGCGCCGGAGGAAAGACATGTATAGGCCAGACAAGTTCAGCAGCACTTTCAAGCAGGAAGGCGGGCAGGCGCTGTGGGATTTCCTGCACGAGCCGGACACGATTTTGCGCATGGAAACAGCAGCTTATCTCGGTCGCCCCTCGGTGGAGCCGCTCTCCCCCACCCTGTTGGCGCGCTTCGGGGGCGCGGTAAAGCGGGACCGGATCAAGCAGATGGTCGGCCATATGGTGCGGCAAGTAATGGAGGCGCGGGGCTACCATTTGCAACAAGGCAACATGAAGATCTCCCGCATTGGCAATATCTTCTCGCGCGGCTCGCGTTTTATTTTGCCCG
>JALWPC010000481.1 GCA_026995265.1 Paracoccaceae bacterium | reverse complement strand
AAGCCAAAGTCATCGTGAACTGCCTTAACCGATTCACAGCACATGGAATGCCTGTGAGCGTGAAAATCCAATGACTGGCTTGGGAAAGGGGAAATCCGTCTCAACGATCTTATATGCAACAACGCCAAATATACACAGAGACCATTGAAGCTGTAGAAAGGCTACCCAATGGTTCAAATAACCAAAACAAACATATTCGACCCCAACCGTAATTACACTTTGGGAGACCCCGAACTTGATCTAATCGGCACCCGTGAAAAACTCGCCCAGTGGCGGCACCGCAATTATGGCCCTGCCTATTTCAAGCTTGGCAAAAAAGTCATTTATCGCGGCGCTGATCTAAACGCTTGGGCTGAAGCCCACCGCGTAACCCCGGACGCTGTATAAGCAACCCGCGCAGAATTTAATCAGGCGCGGGCTGGTAAAGTGTGGCTTTGGTTTGAATACCGCCACCCTAGCAAATGCGCCTTGTCATTGAAAGGCTTTTAGCATGACAGGCAATTCTAAAACCACGGTTTTTACCGTCACAAACCCTAATGGGGATACATTCAGGCTTTCCCTTCGGGGCCGCAATCGCTGGGCCATGATGCGCCCAATCGAAGCGGGCAAAGAGGGATGCACCCCTATCACGCAACCCGCCCCGCGTTGGAGCGCGTATATCCATAACCTTAGGGAAATGGGCGTTGAAATCAAAACCGAAATCGAGCGCCACGGCGGCACCTTTGCGGGCAATCATGGCGTTTATATTTTGCTGGCTGAAGCGGCAATCGTATTTGGGGGGGCGACATAATGGATGCGCAAACCCTAACCCGCCAGCTTGGCGGCACATGGCACGGGGGCGCGGGCCAAGCGCCTTGCCCTGTCTGCCAGCCCGAGCGCCGCCGCGACCAAAACGCCCTTAGCCTGAAGGACGGCGAAAACGGCGCGCTGTTGCTCTATTGCTTCAAATCAGGGTGCAGCTTTGAGGAATTGGCCCTTACCCTATCCTTACCGTTCAAAAAGGCGGCGATAAACATTGAGGCCCAGCGCCAAGTAAAAGCGCCAGACACCCGCACAAAGGAAAAAAACCTAGGCACCGCGCGCGCCATGTGGCAACGCGCCCAGCCGATTGAGGGCAGCAAAGCCGAAGCCTATTTGCGCGCGCGGGGGATAACTTGCCCAATGCCGAAAACCCTGCGCTTTGTGCCAGACCTATACCACGCCCCGAGCGGGAAATGGTGCTGCGCCATGCTGGGCAATGTCGAGCCAACGGGCGGGGTTCACCGCACCTTTTTCACCAAGCAAGGCCAACGCCTCGCCAGTAACGCCAAGATGATGCTGGGGCCATGCGCGGGCGGGGCTGTGCGCCTTTCTGGCAGCGCTGGGCCGCTTGTGGTGTGCGAGGGTATAGAAACGGGGCTGGCGTTGTTGTCGGGCCTTCTAAGCGGGCCACATGAGGTTTGGGCGGCACTGTCTGCCAGCGGGTTCAGCCCTCTGCACCTGCCCCCCGAGCCGCGCAAGCTGATAATCGCCACTGATTCCGATGATAGCGGGGCGGGGGAAATGGCAGGCAATGCTTTGGCCACGCGCGCAAATGCGCTGGGCTGGCGTGTGAACCTGTTGCCTGCACCCAAGGGCAAAGACTGGGCCGATGTATTGGCCTTGAAGGGGGCAGCGGCATGAATGTTGAGATAAAGCCTATTCCCTTCAGCACCGAAGGCCCGCAACCGCTCTTGCGCCCTATCGCCAAAGGGGAAGCTTACCCCGTGGCCGCGCTGGGGCCGCTGGAAGCCGCTGTAAGGGCCGTGCAGGATAAAACCCAAGCCCCCGTTGCCATTACCGCGCAATCGGCCCTGTCTGTCGCCTCTTTGGCCGTGCAAGGCTTTGCCGATGTGGAAACCTTGGGCGGCACCGCGCCAACCTCGCTATTCTGCCTAACGGTTGCCGCTTCGGGTGAGCGCAAAAGCGGGTGCGACAAGCTCTTGCTGGCTGGCCTTCGGGAATTTGAGCAAGATGCGCATAAAGCCTATGGCGAGGCATTGGAGGTATTTCAGGCAGAGAAACGGCTTTGGGATGCACGGGAAAAAAAGCTATTGGGCAAAGCTGCAAACGGCGGGGCAACGGGCGACAAAGCCGCCACTGAATTACGCGCCCTGCCCAGCGCCCCCTTGCCACCGCTATACCCAATTCGCACGGCAACCGAACCGACCTTTGAGGGCTTGGTGAAGCTCTTTGAAGTCGCCAGCCCGGCACTGGGCCTGTTTACCGATGAAGGGGGCAGCTTTTTCGGAGGCCACGCCATGAACACCGACAACAAGCTTAAAACAATGGCGGGGCTTTCCAGCCTTTGGGATGGCACCCCGATTAACCGCACCCGCGCGGGGGATGGGGCCAGCACCCTATACGGGCGGCGCCTGGCGGCGCATATGATGGTGCAACCCGTGGCTATTCGCCCCCTATTGGCGGACCCGGTAGCCAATGGCCAAGGCTTCCTTGCGAGGTTTTTGATAACCGAACCGGAAAGCAACATAGGCTATAGGGCATTCGCTGAAGCGAAACCGCAAAGCGATTCCGACCTGTTAGCTTTCAAGGCCAAGTTAATTTCGGTATTGGCCGCTGACCTGCCCTTGCAGGACGGCACACGTAACCAGCTCGCCCCCACCCGCCTGCGCCTTACCAGTGAGGCCAAGGCATTGCTGCGAGGCTATTATGACGCCACCGAATACGCCCAGCGCCCCGAGGGGGATTTAGCTATGGTGAAATCATACGCCAGCAAAAGCGCAGAACAAGCGGCGCGCATAGCGGGGGTGCTGGCCTTATGGGCAGACCTCGCCGTCACCGAAATTTCGGCAAGCTGTATGGCCAACGGTATCGAGCTGGCCCAGTATTACCTTGGCGAAGCGCGGCGGCTAGCAGGCATGGCGGTTATTTCAGCCGATATTGACCAAGCCGAAAAACTGCGCCTTTGGTTGATCGAGAAATGGGGAAAGCCCGAAATCACCCCTTCGGATGTTGTGCAATACGGGCCTTATGCTTTGCGTGAATCCCCGAAGGCAAAGGCAAGCCTTGATTTGCTCGCAAAGCACGGGTGGCTCACCACGCTACCAGCTAATCACGTTGTTGAAGGCAAGGCCCGCAAGCTGGCTTACAGGGTGGAAAGGGGGCAAGATGTGGTTTGACGTGCAAGCGGCTTTAGAGGCGCTGGGCGATACAGAAACCCAAAGCCCACCCCCTGCTAATCTTGCTAATCCCGCTAATCTGGAAAGGAATCCTAGGCGGGAAGCCCCCCGAATAGCAGAAATAGCAGGATTAGCAGCCCAGACCCCAAGCAAAACCAAATCTCTTTTGCGCGCCATAGAGGAAAGCCACAAGCCGCAAAGCCGATGGCAGGCCCGAGCGGGGGCGCTGTCCAGCCACACGGGGCTAGGTGCGACTGTGACCTACCAGCAAATCGACAAACTGTTGGCCCAAGGTCGGATTATTCAATCAAGGGATGGGGTTCTAAGCATTGGGCGAAATGCTAAAGGGAGTTAAAATGGTTAACCCCCTAGTTTCCATACACTTAACTGATTTTAAAATGGCCGATTCGGGTGGCCAGTTTCGCTGAAATCCGACATCCGCAAAATCCCATTTGGGGTATGAAAGCCGTTAGGGTAACATTAGGGTAGGACTGCAAGGTTACCACAAGGTTTTGTCAAAGCTATCCGGTGGGTTATCCCTCACTTTAAGGCGTCCAAAAAGTATGTATTGGAACCAAGCCCAATACGCGCGCGCGTGACCGCATACACTAAGGTTACACCAAGGGTTGCTAGAGCATAAGCGCAATACGCGCGCGCGACCCGCGCTGAAATTGGCCTGTTTTCGGAAAGCCAAAATTGGCGGCAATCAAGTCGCTGTGTGGTATTTAGTGTGGTATAGATATTTATCAAATATTAAATATTCATAATATTCAACATATTACTCGATAACTTAGGCGGACTGTCTGTCCGCCAGATACCCCGAGAACCCGTTCTCCGCTTGTGGCCTTGGCCGAATTTTCTTGTTGTTTTCAAAGGTTGTAGGGTATGGGCTCTTGAGTGCCTTTCTAGCGGTTTAAGTGGAAATGGTTCTCTGACCCCCGAT
>JALWPC010000480.1 GCA_026995265.1 Paracoccaceae bacterium | reverse complement strand
GCCCCGGGCAGCTTTGACTTCATGAACCCAACCGAGGAGACCTGACATGGCCCCCCTGACCGCTTATAAACACCCGCTGGCATTCTATACCCTTGCCACCCTTATTCCGTGGGGCTTCTGGCTCTGGGCGGGATGGCTCAGCCACGCGGAAAACCCCGATATGGGCCTTGTCAGCGCCCTTGGCTTCATCGGGCTGCTTGCCCCGATGCTCACGGCCTTCTGGTTCATGTATAAAAGCCCCGCCCTCAGGGCCGATTTCTGGAGCCGGTTTGCCAATCTGCGCGGTATCCGCCCCGTTTACCTGCTGCTGGCGGGGCTGCTCATGCCCGCCAGCATCCTGCTGGCACAGGCCATTTCGCTGGCTTTTGGCTACAGCCCTGACCAGTTCACCATCACCGGCAGTTATACCTTCACCTCGGGCGTTTTCCCTGTCTGGTTCCTGCTGATCATGGCCCCGGTCATCGAGGAACTGGCCTGGCATTCCTATGGCACCGATTGCCTGCGTGCCCGCTTCAGCCTGTTCACCACCTCGATGATCTTTGCCTTTTTCTGGGGCATCTGGCATATGCCGCTGGGGGCGATCAACGGCTATTACCAAAGCCAGCTCGCAGAAACAGGTTGGGTGCACAGCGTCAATTTTCTGGTGAGCATCTTTCCCTTTGTCATCATCATGAACTGGCTTTACTACAAAACCGGCCGCAACATGCTGGTGCCGGTGGTCTTCCACATCACCGCCGGATATTTCAACGAAATCTTCGCCACCCACCCGGACAGCAAGGTTATCCAGACCGGGCTGCTGATCGTGTTCGCCATTGCGATTGTGCTGCGCGAAAAAGATTTCTTCTTTGGCGGCCGGTCCACTGGGGGCCGGTCCACCAGCGTGCCTTTCCCTCTGGGAGGCTAAATCCCCCCTCGGGAAAGGCAGGTTTTTGCAAGCAAAAACCCGCCCTTACCGATGTGAAGAGGATGGACGCACCGCCCGCCAAACACCGCGTAAAAAAAAGGCCCCCCGGAAAACCGGAGGCCTCTTTCCATGTGGCCAGCTTACGGGGCCAGCGCCAGTGCAACGAACCGGCCGGAACCGCCCGAGTTCACCAAAAGCAGGATAGACCGCCGCCCCGCATCCCTTGCGGTTTGAATCCGGTCCACCACATCTTTGGGCGTGCGCACAGGGTTTTGCGACACTTCCATGATCACATCCCCGGGGCGTAACCCTTTTTCCGCCGCCTGTGACCCCGCATCGACTTCCAGAATAACCACGCCGTCAACATCAGACGGGATCATGAACTGGCCGCGATATTCTTCGGTCAACTGCCCGAGCAGCAGCCCCTGTATAGTGAATTGCGGGGCTTCTGCCGGTGCGACAGGGCGGCCTTCGGTGGAAGAGGTGAGCATGGCTTCTTCCAGACGACCCAGGGTCACCAGCAGAGTTTTAGTGCCACCGTCACGGAACACAACCACCCGCACGGTAGAGCCAACAGGCGTTTGGGCGACCAGCCGCACCAACTCGCGGGTGCTGGCGACCTCCTGCCCGTCAAAGCGCAGAATCACGTCGCCGGCCTTGATGCCGCCATCCGCCGCAGGGCCGGCGGGCACATCGGTTACCAGCGCCCCGCGTGGCGCGCCAAAGCCATCCAGCGCATTGGCAATGTCCTCGGTAACCGTCTGAATACGCACCCCGAGCCAGCCACGGCGGGTTTCGCCATATTTCTCCAACTGGTCGACCACGGGGGAAACCACATTCGAGGCCATCGAGAAACCAATGCCGATAGAGCCGCCGCTGGGCGACAGAATGGCCGTATTCACACCCACGACCTCGCCCTTCATGTTGAACAGCGGGCCACCGGAGTTACCGCGGTTGATCGCCGCGTCGGTCTGGATGAAATCATCATAAGAGCCCGAAAGCGTGCGCCCGCGGGCCGAAACGATACCGGCCGAAACCGAAAACCCCTGCCCGAGCGGGTTGCCAATGGCCAGCACCCAGTCACCCACGCGCATTTCGTCGGAATTGCCGAATGTTACAAAGGGCAACGGCGTGTCTGATTCAATTTTCAGCACGGCAATATCGGTGCGCTTGTCGGTGCCAACAATGGTTGCCGGCAGTTTCTCACCACTGCGCAGCTCGATCTCGATCTGTTCGGCATCGGCGATCACGTGATTATTGGTTACCACATAGCCATCGGCCGAAACGATAAACCCAGAACCAAGGGCGGTGCCGCGCTGTTGAGGCGCCGGTCGCCCGCCATTGTTCTGGTCCTGAAAATGCCGAAACAGGTCATCAAACGGCGAACCTTGCGGCACGTTCAACTGGTCCATGGGCCGGTTAATAATTGTCGAGGTGGTGATGTTCACCACCGCCGGGCTCACCTCGGCCGCGAGGTCGGCAAAGCTGTTGGGGGTGGCTTGCGCGCGCAGGCTTTGCGCCGCGCCCAGCATCAGGGCAAAACTGGCCAACAGGGTTAACAACATCCGGTTGGCTTGCGCCACCGGAATGGAAACGGCTCTAATTTGATTCAATTTTCGATCCTCCATCAAATACATCACTCTGGGGCAATCTGCCCCGTTGGCCAATAAATGTAAGTTAAGCAAACCGGCTTCAAGGGTATGGCGGTTAAACATGGTCACGAACTTGTGAGCATAGGCTAAAACTTGCCACCCCGATATGGGCAGCCACGTTACCCCCCCCCAAAAACAAGGGCCAATGCTTACTGCACTGGCCCTCAATCTGTTGTTTCCCGCCTGTTTACTGCGCGTTTGCCGCGCCCATCGGGTCGGTGAAATAGCTGAAGAAGGGGCTGTCGGGTGATAAAACCAGCGAGGAATTATTACCCTTCAACGCCTGTTCATAGGCACTTAGCGACCGGTAGAACTTGAAGAATTCCGGGTCACGGCCATAGGCCTCCGCATAAATCCGGTTGCTTTCCGCATCCGCCTCGCCGCGGATAATGTCGGCATCCCGCTGCGCCTTGGAGACCAGCTCCAGCGATTGCCGGTCGGCCTCGGCCCGCACCCTTTGCGCGGCCTCTTCACCGCGGGCGCGCTGGTCCGCCGCTTCCCGCTGGCGCTCGGCCTGCATCCGCTTGAAGGTGGAATTCAGGTTGGCCTCGGGCAGGTCGGCACGCTTGATGCGCACGTCGATCACCTCCAGCCCCAGGTTACGGGATTGCTCGATCGCCCCGTCACGGATGCGCGCCATCAGCGCCGCACGGTCCGCCGAAAGAATGGCGCCGCTATCCACCTCGCCCAGAACCGCGCGCAATTGGGCGTTCAGGATGGACACCAGGCGGCCCTCGGCCTTGGCCGTGCCCCCCGTGCCGACCGCTTGACGGAATTTGCGCAAATCCGAGATCCGGTAGCGCGCGAAAGCATCTACCACCAGGCGGCGATCATCGGCGGGGGTGACTTCCAGCGGCTGGGTGTCGAGGCTCAGAATTCGGCCGTCATAAAGCACAACCTCTTGAATAAACGGAATTTTCCAGTGCAGCCCGGGCTCTTCGATCACCGAAACGACCTCGCCGAACTTCAGCACCAGCGCCTTTTTACGGGCATCCACCACAAAGGCCGAAGAGAGCACCAGAAAGACCCCGGCGATGGCAATGACGGCGGCAATTACAGGAAGCTTTTTCATTGGTTCGCCCCTCCGCTGGTTAACTGGTTGAGCGGCAGGTAGGGCACCACGCCCTGCCCTTCTCCGGAACTGTTAATGATCACTTTGTTAATATCGCCCAGCACCCGTTCCATGGTTTCCAGATAGAGCCGCTGGCGGGTCACCTCCGGCGCTTTGGCATATTCGTCATAAACCGCAATGAAGCGGCTGGCCTCGCCCTGGGCGATGTTGACCACCTGCGCACGATAGCCTTCGGCCTCCTGCAAAAGCTGCGCGGACTGGCCACGGGCTTGCGCCAGTTTCTGGTTGGCATAGGCATCGGCCTGCTTCACCGAGGTATCCCGGTCCTGCTCGGCGGCCTGCACGTCGCGGAAATAGTCGATCACCTGCGCGGGGGGGTCGGCCTTGTCGAAGTTGAGGCGCACTATGTGGATGCCGCTGTCATAGCTGTTAAGTGTGGTCTGGATCAGGTCCTCCACTTCCTGGCTGATGACGCCGCGGTCACG
>JALWPC010000479.1 GCA_026995265.1 Paracoccaceae bacterium | reverse complement strand
GCCAAAGTCATCGTGAACTGCCTTAACCGATTCACAGCACATGGAATGCCTGTGAGCGTGAAAATCCAATGACTGGCTTGGGAAAGGGGAAATCCGTCTCAACGATCTTATATGCAACAACGCCGAAAAATTAGGCAGTAAGAATCAAGAGAATTTCGCAGCATTCCGCTGGCGATCACGCCTTCGGATTTCGCGCTTCAAACAGCTTGAAGCCGTGCTCTTGTGCCAGCATCCCGACCTTGCGAAACGCACCGTCCAGCGCCCGCTCATAGGGGAGCTGCCGGTTCGCCACCATCAGAAACCGCCCCCTCGGGGCGAGCAATTGTGCGGCGGCATGAATAAACCCGACCCCGAGTGCCGGGTCAGCCGCCCGGCTTTGGTGGAAGGGCGGGTTGGAGATCACCACGTCAAATGGCCCCTGTTTGGGCAGGGCAAGCACATCGGCCCATTCAAAACGCACGCGCGGGTCGCGCAGGTTCTGCCGCGCCGCCTCCAGCGCCATATGCTCGGCCTCAAACAGCACAATTTCGGATACATCCGGCCCCAGCGCCTGCGCCGCCAGCCAGCCCCAGCCCGCGCCAAGGTCGGCCACGCGGCCCTTCAGGCCTTGCAGGCAGGGTGCGAGCATAGCACTGCCCGCGTCCACCTTTTCAAAGGAAAACATGCCGGGCGCGGTAATAAACCCGTCCCGGTTTCTGGCCATCGCCCCCGCTGCCTGCCACGCCTCCGGCATCGGGACGGGCGCAAACCAGAACACCTTGCCATGGGCCTTGGACAGCACCTCCACCGGCGCCACTTTCTTCACCGCCTTCAGCAGGCTCTCAATCCCTTCGGTTTTGGCCCCGTTCACCAGCACCGGCCCCGTGCTCATGGCCGCCGCCCGGGCGATATTGGCGAGGTTTTCGGCTTTGGAGCGGGTCAGGTTGACCAGCACCATGCCAAAGCGCCCCCCGGCGCGGGGCACAACGGAAAATCCGGCCGCTTCCAGCGCCCTGGCCACGGGAAAAAACCCCTGCTCAATGGTCACATTGTCAAAACCGGAGAGGCCAAGACCTTCGGCGGGCCGGATCACCAACAGGCTTTCAGCCGGAGCCAGAAGCCCCTGCTCAAACGGGACCAGAAACCGCGGCGCAGCGCTCATTCCTTTTCCATGGTGCATTGCAGCGGGTGCTGGTTGCGCCGCGCATAATCCATTACCTGCGTCACTTTGGTTTCGGCGATCTCGCGCGAGTAAACCCCGACCACCGCCAGCCCCTTCATGTGCACGGTGAGCATAATGCTATGGGCCGCATCGGCGTTCATGCCAAAAAACCGTTCCAGAATATGCACGACAAACTCCATCGGGGTGTAGTCGTCATTCAGCAATAACACTTTGTAAAGCGGCGGTTTTCTGGTTTTCACCACCGGCTTGGTGATCACATCCACCCCGTCTTCGGGCGGGTCATCGTGGCTCATGGTAACGGGGCGAAAGGTCATGCGGTTCCGGCTCTTTTTTGCAATGCGAGGCTTTATATATTCCATATCCGCACAATAAAAAAGGGGGCACGGGCCCCCTTTCTGCAAATCTGTGCTGGCGGCCGTTCAGGCGGCGTAGGATTTTGCCAAATCGGCGGCGGCAGCGGCGCGCGCTGCCATCGGGGCCGAAGCCTCTTTAGAGGCGGCAACCATGGCCTCACCCCATTTGCCCGCCTGCGCGAAGAAACCTTCAAACGCCGCAGTGGCGAAGGCGGCCTGCTTTTCAAACAGCTCGGTGGGGGTTTGGGCGGTGGTCATATCCCTGGCCGCGGCCACGGTCTCGTCAAAAGACTTTTTCGAAAAAGCAAGCAGGTCGGCATTCAACTCTTCAGCGGCTTTGGCGGCAATCTCGGAAGTCTTCACCATGGCGTCCAGCGTTTCCTGGCTAAAAGCGGCCACATCTTCAAGGCCCCTGCTGAATTTCTCGGCATTGGCTTCAAAGGCTTTTTGGGCGTCGTTGATCATATCTTCGGTTTTCCTGGCGGATTTTTTTGCAGCGGCCATCGGGATTCTCCAATCGTGTTTCATTTCCTGAAGCCTATATAGGTATAATGCTGCACTGCGTCAAGATTTTATGTTGCGCTGCACAATAAAATAATTCTTCCCTTTGGGGCAAGGCTTTGCTAGGGTTCCTTCATACATGCCAAGCACCGAAAATCGGGCGGGCAGGCCATTCGAGCAGAAGAGCCGAACATATGATAAAACAATGCCTTCGCGGGGTTTTCCTCGTGGTCATGTTTGCGTTTGCCAGCGGGGCCTCACAGGCGGCCCCGGGGGTGGCTACATTTGTGATGGACGCCCGCACCGGCGAGGTGCTTTACGCGCGCAGTGCCGACAGGCACCTTGCGCCGGCCTCGCTCACCAAAATGATGACGCTTTATCTGGTGTTTAACGAAATCGAGGCGGGGCGGATGTCGCTGGACCAGATGATCCCCATTTCCGCCAATGCCGCCGCCGAGCCGCCCTCCAAGCTCGGGCTGCGGCGGGGCAGCCGCATTCAACTGCGCTATCTCATCCGCGCGGCGGCGATCAAATCCGCCAATGATGCGGCGACGGCCATCGGCGAGGCGGTGTCCGGTTCCGAAGCGGCCTTTGCCCGCTATATGACCGAAACCGCCCGCGCCATGGGGATGAAAAACACCCAGTTTCGCAATGCAAACGGGCTTACCCAGAGCGGGCACTATTCGTCGGCGCGGGATATGGCCATCCTCGGGCGGCGGCTGTTTTATGACTTCCCGCAATATTACAACCTGTTTTCACGCCTGACCGCCAATGCGGGCATAGCCACCGTGCGCCACACCAACCGGCGGTTTCTGACCTCTTACGAAGGCGCGGACGGGATCAAAACCGGATATACCGCTGCGGCGGGGTATAACCTTGTGGCCTCAGCGCGACGCGGGGAAGAGCGGATTATTGCGGTGATGTTCGGGGGCACATCCACCGCGCAACGCAACGCAAAGGTGGCCGAGCTGATGGACCTCGGCTTCAAGCGCGCCCCGAGCCATGCCGCAGTGGTGCCGTTACCACGGCTAACCCTGAACCCGTCGCGGCCCGTGGTGGTGGCCCATCACAGCAATTCCGGTATCGTGCCGCGGGCTGACCGCCCCGCGCGGCGCGCCGGAAGCGTGTCGGTGCTGATGGCCAGCAATGTGGATGAAGCCGTGCAGGCCGCCGCGATCGAGGCGGCGATTGCCGCCGCCACCAATGGCCCGCCTGCTAACCCGGGCCCGAAATTCGTTCGGTCTGAAAGCTATGTCGCCCCGCCCATGCAACGGCCTGTGCGCCGCCCCGAATCCGGCGGCTCTGTCGCACTTGCGGCGGTGGAACCCGTAATCGAAGCCACCCCCCGCGCCCGCGCCACCGAGGTAACACGCCCGGGGGATTACGCCGTGCAGGTCGGTGCTTTTCATAGCCAGAGCCTCGCGGAACGGTTCCTGATTCAAACGGCGCTGCTTGATTTGGAATCCTTTGCCGGAGCCCGGCGGGACATCTCGCAAGGCAATGTGATGGGCGTTAAAATGTATCAGGCCCGGTTTGTGGGCCTGACCGCCAGTGCCGCCGCCAAGGCCTGTGACCGCCTGCTTGCCCGCCAAACCGATTGCACGGTGATTGCCCCGCAAGGGTAAGGGGCTGCGCCTCAGATCACCGAAGCAATGGCCTTGGCGAGCTTATCCAGCCCGTCTTTAGGCAGGCCCGCAACATTTATCCGGCTGTCGCCGACCATGTAAACCGCATGATCCGCGCGCAGCTTCATCACCTGTTCGGGCGACAGCCCGAGGCGGGAGAACATGCCGCGATGCTCGGCGATGAAGTCGAAGCGGTCGGAATTGGTTTCGCGGCGCAGAGCCTCGGCCAGCCCCTGGCGCAGGTCCAGCATGTTCAGGCGCATCTCTTCCAGCTCGGCGGCCCAGTCGGCGCGAAGCGTGGCGTCGTTCATGATGATCGACACCACCTTGGCCCCGTGGTCGGGCGGGAAAGAGAAGTTCAGGCGGTTGAGGGTGGCGATATTGGCCTTGCTCAGCGCCGTGCCCGCCGCGTCTTTGGAAATGATCAGCGCCGCGCCGACGCGGTCCCGATACAGGCCGAAATTCTTCGAGCAGCTCGCCGCGATCAGCATTTCCGGCACTTTCGCGGCCATAAGGCGCACGCCAGCAGCATCCGCTTCCAGCCCGTCGCCAAAGCCTTGATAGGCAATATCGATCATCGGCATCAGGCCTCTGGCCAGCGCCAGTTCTGTCACTTCGGCCCATTCGGCCGCGGTGATATTAGCCCCCGTCGGGTTGTGGCAGCAGCCGTGCAGCAACAGCACATCGCCCGCCTGTGCGGCCTCGAGGTCGGCCTTCATGCCGACGAAATCCACCCCGCAGGTGGCCGCGTCAAAATAGCGATATTTGCCGATCTTCATCCCCAAGGCCTTCAGAATGGCCTCATGGTTGGGCCAGCTCGGGTCGGAAATCCATACCGTCGCCCCCGCATTCGCCACCCGGATCAGCTCGAAAAGCTGGCGAATGGCCCCGGTGCCGCCGGGCTCTTGTGCGCCACAGACGCGCTCCGCGGGCACCGCATCCCCGAGCACCAGATCGCGAATCGCGTCCACGTAGGAAAGATCCCCCAGCAGGCCGACATATTTCTTGCTGTCCTGCTCGGCCAGCAGCCTGGCCTCGGCGGCTTTTACGGCGCGCATCACGGGGGTATTGCCCGCTGCGTCCTTGTAAACGCCCACGCCAAGGTCGAGCTTATCGGCCCGCTCGTCGGCGGCATACAGCCCGATCAGCTCAATGATTTTATCCGGGGCTTGTTCTTTGAGGTTTTCCAGCATGGCAGCCGTCCTTTACTCGTCGCGGGTTATAATCTCTTGTCGCACCGGCGCGAATCCGGCGCTTTGATATAAGGCAAGGGCACGGGGATGGTCCAGTGTGCAGGTGTTCACCGTGAGCTTTTCCACCCCCTCGAAATCCCAGCCCGTATGCACCGCCTCCTGAAGCAGGTATTTGCCATAGCCCTTACCCACCATCTCCGGCACCAACCCCAGATAGGCGATGTCGCAAACGCCCTGTTCGCGCCGGTCCAGCATGAAGAAACCGGCGGGCCAGCCCTGGCGGATCAGCGTATAAAGCGCCACATCGGGGTGCTGCACAAAGGCGCGCAGCGCGCTTTCGGGGCGGGCCAGCCAATCCGTCCACTGGTATTGCGCGCCCACTGCGCGGTAAAGGCTCAGGAAATACCAGAGCGGCGGGGCCTCGGCGTGCAGCAGGGCGGCGGCGGGGCCGAGGGGCTGGTGCGGGCGCGGATAATTTGGCCGCGCCGCCATTTCCAGATAGGTGACGGTGACCTCTACCATCCGGTTTCGAGCGCCAGTTCGGGGTAGGCCCCCCATTCGGACCACGAACCGTCATAGACCGACCATTGCCGGTGCCCCAGCATCTCCAGCGCAAAGGCCAGCACGCAGGCGGTGACGCCCGAGCCGCAGGTCAGGATGATGGGCTGGCTCAGGTCAATCTCCTCGTCATCAAAGATTTCACGGATTTCTTCAAGTGGCAAAAGCGTGCCCCTCGGCCCCGTGAGGTCTTTGTAATACACGTTTTTGCTGCCCGGAATCCGCCCTTTGCGCACCCCCTCGCGGGGTTCTTCGGCCTGACCGGCAAAGCGGGCCGGGGAGCGGGCATCGACGATTTGCGCATCGCCGAGCTTGTAGGCGGCGGCCACCTGGGTCACGTCGCGGATCAGCGCCGCATTGCGCCGCGCGGTGAAGTGGCGGTCGCGCAGGATGGGCGGCATATCCTCCACAGGGCGGCCTTCTTTCAGCCATTTGGGCAGGCCACCATCGAGGATCGCCACATCGTTTTTGCCAAACAGCTTGAACATCCACCAGGCGCGGGCGGCGGAAAACAGGGCGTCGTTGGTGTCATAGATGATCACCCGGTGGCCGTCCCCCACGCCCAGCGCCCGCACCTTGGAGATGAACTTTTCCACCGGCGGCACCATGTGGGGCAGGTCCGAGCGGCTGTCGGCAATGTCGTTTATGTCAAAATAGCGCGCCCCGGGAATGTGGCATTTCTCATACTCGGCCTCGCAATCGCGCGGGTCGCCGGGCAGCACGAGGCTGGCATCCAGCACCCGAATATCGGGCGCGTTCAGGTGCTGTTCCAGCCACTCGGTCGAGACAAGAAGTTGCTGATCATCCATATCGGGGCTCCATTGCTAGCTTCCCCATGGGATAACGCCGTTTCCCGCCTCCGGCAAGAGCGATTGCAGGGCGTGGCCTGCGCCAAATTGCTGCCGCGCCACCGCCATATCGGCCGCCAGAGCGGCGCGGCATCAGGATGCCGGCTGCCAACGCACGCTGACCTTCAGGCCGCCAAGCTCGGAATCGCCAAGGATGAACTCTGCCCCGTAATGGGCGGCTAGGTCGGCGCAAATGGCCAACCCCAGCCCGCTGCCCTGCGCCGACGGGTCCAGCCGCCGCCCGCGCTGCCCCAGCTTGGCGCGCTGTTTTTTATCCACCCCGGCGCCGTCATCCTCTACTGTGATAACATGGGTGCCATCCGCCAGCACCTCTCCCCGCAGGCGCACAAGGCTTTTGGCCCATTTGCGGGCGTTATCAAGCTGGTTGCCCAATAGCTCCGAAAGATCATGGGCATCAAAAGGGGTGGTGAAATCCTCGGCCATGCGGAGCTGCCACTCCAGCGGCTTCTCGCGCGGGAACCGCTTTATGGCGTCCAGCATCCGCTCGGCCACCGGCAATGCAGGCGTCGCCGCCACAACCGGCGTGCGCACCCGCACCCGCGCCAGCTCACGCTCGATAAAATGCGACATGCTGGCAATTTGCGAATCTATCTCCTCCGCCACCTTTCCCTGCCCTTTTTTGCGCAGGTCGCGGGCAATTGTGTTGATAATGGTCAGCGGGGTTTTTAGCCCGTGCGCCAGATCACTGGCCCGCTCACGCGCCTGGGTCACGGTGACTTCGTGCAGGTCCAGCAACTCGTTCACTTCGTTGGCCAGGGGTAAAACCTCGGTCGGGAAATCCCCGTTCAGGCGCTTTGCCTCGCCCCCCCGCACCTGCTCCACCTTTTTGCGCAGGGTTTCCAGCGGAGCCAGACCGAGCTTTACCTGCACCCATGCCGCCAGTATCAGGCCGACAAAAATGATCGACATCCACCCCAGCATTGTGGTTTGAAAGCCCTGTGCCGCCCGCTGCACTTCGGATTGATCAATCGCCACGGTCAGATGCACGAGGCTCGGGTCCGTGTCGTCCCCCACCCGCACCGCACGGCTTAAGGCCAGAAGCGGCTCCCCCATGGCAGATACAATGGCTTGCCGCACCAAGACCCCCGCCTCGGTGGCCTCGGATACATTCAGGCTGCCGGTCCATAATGACCGTGACACCACTTGCGGATGCCCGTCCCGTCTGGCCTGCCAGTAGAGCCCGCTAAACGGAGCTTCAAAACGCGGGTCCAGCAGCGGTGCGACCACGAGGTCTCCGGCGGGATCAAAGGAAATATTGGCGGTGAGCTGGTCAAGATGCGCGCCAAGCTCGCCGTAAACCCTGTCTTCGAAATAGCGGCTGAATTGCGCGCTCAGCACAAAGCTGATCGTGCCCAGCGCCACGCCGATAGACAGGCAGGCCAGCAACACCAGCCGTGCCGCCAGCGAATTTAGCCTCATGCGGGGGAATCCGCTTCGATCGTATAGCCAAAGCCGCGCCGGGTTTCGATAACCTTGGCCTTGAGCTTGCGGCGCAAACGGCCCACCAATACCTCGATGGCATTGCTGTCCGGCTCCTGGTCCTGATAATAAATATTGGTGGCCAGTTCTTCTTGCGACACAACGCGGCCGCGATTGTGCAGCAAATAGTTCAGCAGCCTAAACTCCAGCGGCGTCACCTTGATCGGGGTGCCATTCACGCTCACCTTCATTTGCCGCGTGTCCAGAATAAGCCCGTTCGCCTCCAGCTGCGGGGTGCGGTCCACGCCAGAGCGGCGCACCAGCGCCCGCAGGCGGGCAATCAGCTCTTCCATGTGGAACGGCTTCACAAGGTAGTCATCAGCGCCCGCATCTATGCCGTCCACCCGCTCGGACCAACTGCCCTTGGCGGTGAGCAAAATAACCGGGATGCTGACCTTTTCCTGCCGCCAGTTGCGCAGCACGCTCAGCCCGTCCAGTTGAGGCAGGCCAATATCCAGAACCGCCGCAGAATAATCTTCGGTGCCACCCTGAAACCACGCGGTATTGCCGTCGGTCACAACCTCTGGCACGAAGCCCGCTTCCTGAAGCGCTGTCTTGATTGATTCTGCAATCAGCGCCTCATCTTCAACGACCAACACTCTCATTAACAGCCTACAATTCTCTGGATCACACCGGTTTGGGCTGAAATGGTTACCGTTTCCAGCCGACCGGACCTTGATATGGCGCGAAAACGATAGCGCGGGTTGCTTTTCCGGTCAAGAAACTCGACGCCCAGAACCTTGCCATCATAGCCCGCAATAAATTCGTTCCATATTTGGTCCAGCGGCTTGGCATAGCCCGCCGCTATGGCATCTTGCGAACGCGAAAGATCGGTGCGCGAAATGCTTATGGTATCCGGCCGGGCATTCTCCGGGATCGAGCACGTCTCCCGCGCCACCTGTTCGGGGCTGCTCGCCCCTTCGGTGGCTTCGGTGGTTTCGGTGTCATCTGTATCATCGGAATCATCGACAACATCTGTGCCCCCGGTGCCCGAAGACGGGGCGGGCGTGGGCACGGGCGAGGTATCGACCGAGGAAGGCGAAGGCACGGAAGGCGTGGAGGTATCCGCGCGCGCCGCGCTCAAAAACACAACTTCCGGAACGACATAAGCCCCGGCCACAGCACCGGCCAGCCGCCGCAGGGCGGCGCGGCGGCTTGGGCTTTCTGGCCTGTTAATGTTATGTTCGCGGTCCATCATGTCTTCCTATGCCGCCGAGCTTTCGGCGCATCGGGCTGCTTGCCCGAGGTTCATTTCAATTTTTTTTAACAGCCCGTTCTTGCCAAATTCTCCGAAACAGCGCAGCACATCTTTCTCCACCTGTGCGCGCGCCTGCTCTGGAAAGGCGGCCAGCAAAATCTCGATCGCTTCATCAACCGATGTCGGCTCGCTCAGAATTTGCCAGATCAGGGCTGCCCCTTCGTTAAGGTAATGTATACTCTGCCCGTTGCGCCCTGTCAAAAAACGCTTGCCGTCGGTTGCAACCACCTGCACACCGTCTGCATGCATAAACTGCCCGATGCTCACATCGTCATAGCTGGTAAACGGCACCGCACCGTTGGCGGCTTCATTGGTCAGTTGCGCCCGCGGATAATAGTGCGGCAGGGCCTTTTCCCACCCTGAGAAGCGGGCTTTGAGGAGTGCAATGGCCGGCTCGGCTTCATCATACTTGAGCAGATAGCAAGGGAGGTTTGACGCCACAAACTCCAACATCGCCAAAATGTCACCGGCATTTCCAGCACGTGAAAAATTCTGGTAAATCAATGTCTTAAGCGCTTCAGCCTTGCTGATTTCCGCCATCTCGGCTGCCTGGCCATCGCTGCGTTCCAGAAACACGAATCCACCGAGCGGCAGGGATTCCCCGAAAGCCGCGTTCTCGCTCAGAAGCGGTTTCACGTAGGTATATTGCTTGTTTGAAAGCAGCGGGCGCTGTGCCAAAAACGCGGTGGCCCGTGCACCAATTTGAGCGGGCAGCGGCAGGCGCAAACGGGGAGAAACCCCGCTGGAGATTCCGCGAATGATGCCGTCATCTTTTACGGAAACCGGCAGGAAATCATCGGTAAACATGCGAATCCCCGCGGCGGCCATGGCCACGCTCAGCGTGCTTTTACCGGCCTTGCGCGTGGCCGGAAACACCACCAGCCGCCCCGCAAAACTGGCCGCCGCCCCGTGGATGCACAACAGCGACGGGTCTTCCCGCAGGCGTTGCCAGGCCAGTTCGGCCACAATCGCGCAAATAGCATTCAGCGCATCGCGGTAACTGTCTTTGCTATCGATATAGGGTGAGGTGAAGTAGAACCGCCCGTTGTCTTTCAGCTCCATGGTCGCAAATATTTCGCGATCGGTTTCGCTGACAACTTCGTAGGGCCAATGGCTGAAAATGAAGGGAAGAGACTCAAGAAACAGGGAATCGACCTTCAAGGCAATTCCGGCCTCTATACCTTCCAGCAACAGATATGCTTTTTTCATTTCCATTTAATTCGCCCTGATCACATACACTCCCCTATCACATTTGAAAGGGGAGTGCATCATTTTATCTATCGCAGCCGTGCACTGCAGCAAGGGCCTTAGAAGCCGTTGTCAATCAGGCATTGCAGGTAGACAGGATCGTTCAGGTTTTCCGGGCCGCAGGTTGCCAGAACCAGTGCCGGATCCGCTGTGGTTGTGCCGCCGGTGCCGGTGCCGGTGCCGGTGCCACCATCATCATTGCCGGAACTGGGGCCACCGTTATCATCATTGCCGCCGCCGTTGCCACCACCGCTGGCACCGCTACCGGCTTGCGCCATGGAAAGGGTGGTCAGGGCCGGCACGGAATAACCGGCAGCCGCCAGAAGGCCGATGCGGCCAAGAAGTTTACGACGGGAAAGAGCGTCTTTTTCAGTCATTTCTAAAATCCTTTGTATCTACGGGGCGAATCGCCGCCCCCTTGGTAGTTTTGTTTTAGCCAAATGCCGCAATCAAAACCCTTACACCAGATGTCAGCCATCTGTCAGAAACAGGTTTTCTGCGGAAAACTCTTTATTTTTAAAGGCTTCCGCTATAGGAGCAAACCGTTTTTTTGCGGGTTTGGGCTGTGCTTTTGCGGCGGAAAGGGTTTTGAACTCGGGGGGTTTATAGGCCCCGCATACCAAATTTCCGCTTGTCAGCGCATTTATTCCGGATGATTTTGTGTGTTTGCCCATGGCCAAGCCCTCTCTTTACCGCACAAACAGTCCGGACGGTTGTACAAAGAAGGACTTAAAAAACCATCAAGCGCTACATGCGAATATCGTCTTTATTCAGCGTATAATAGGCGCGCACGCAGGCCAGCCCCGCGGGCAGGCCCTCATACTCGCGCGTGGCAATGCGCTTGCCAAGCTCGCCATTGGAAACGCCCGAGGCAATCCCTAAAAGCAGCCCCGCATTCTGGTCTTGCCCGCCGATCTCGCCGGTGAGCTTGGCCTCGAAGGCCTGGCAAGGCCCGCCTTTGCTCTCGATAATCTGTGGATAAAAATAAGCGCCAATGGCGATAACGATGAGAACAAACAGATATTTCATGGTCAGCCCAGCCAGCCTTTCAGTTCGGTTTCAACAATGCCCGCGAGGGCGTTCATGTGGTCATCCCGGTCATTCAGGCACGGGATATAGGTAAAGCGCCTGCCGCCTGCCGCCTTGAAGGCACCGCCGATTTCCTCGTTGATCTCTTCCAGAGTCTCGATGCAATCGGCGGCAAAGGCGGGGGCGATCACGGCGATGTCGTCAATGCCAGCTTTCGCCAGTTCCGCCACATGCTCCACGGTGGCCGGCCCCACCCATTTTTCCGGCCCGAATTGGCTTTGAAAAGCGGTGTCGATCATGCCCTCGTCCCAGCCCAGCGCCGCGCGCAGCAGCCGCGTGGATTTCAGGCATTGGCAATAGTAGGGGTCGCCCGCGTCGCGAAAGCGCTCCGGCACGCCGTGGTAGGAAACCACCAGCTTAGCGGGTGGGTTTGGCCCCTCAAACACCTCCCGCACCGAGGCGGCCAGCGCCTCGATATAGGCGGGGTTTTCGAAATAGGCGGGCACGGTGCGGATGGCAGGCTGCCAGTTCATCTTCATCAGGGCGCGGAAAGCGGCATCATTGGCGGTGGCCGTGGTCGGCGCGGCATATTGCGGATAAAGCGGGAAGAACAGGATCTTCTCGCAGCCCTGTTCTTTCAGCGCCATAATCCGGCTTTCGGTGGAGGGGTTGCCGTAGCGCATACAGTAATCCACCACCACATCATCCCCGTAGCGCGCCGAGAGCAGCGCCCGCAACTTTTCGGTTTGCGCCTTGGTGATGGTCAGCAGCGGGCTTTCATCGGCCTCTTTGTTCCAGATACTGTCATAGGCACGGCCGGATTTTTTCGGGCGGACCGTCAGGATGATAAGCTGCAAAATCGGCTGCCATTTCCAGCTTGGATAATCCACCACCCGCTTATCCGAGAGGAACTCGTTCAGGTAGCGGCGCATGGACCAATAGCCGGTATCGTCAGGCGTGCCGAGATTGGCGACAAGCACCCCGACCTTGGCGCGGGGTTGCGGCGGGTGGCCCTCGGGGGCGTGGTGCAGGCGGTCGGTCATTCCGGCTCTCCGTTGAATTCTTCGGTGCCCAGCGCATCGGCCAGCCGTGCGGTGGCCGAACCGGGGCGCAGGGGTTTGGGCTGTGTAGCAGACGGGGCCCAGCCTGTCAGAAAAATGATTTCAAACGTGGCGGGGATGCGCCCATCGGGCAGGGCAAATTCGGCCTGGTAAATCTCCAGGGCCTTCTGGAGGGTTTCGCGCCGCAGGGTGCCGCGCCGCGCGCTAAGGGCGTTGCCCTCGCCCATCGCTCGCAAGTCCCGCATCAGGTGCAGGGGCGTTTCATAGGTCACGGTGAGGGTGGTCGCATCCGCCACCGGCAGGGCCAGCCCCGCCCGCTGGAGCAAAGCGCCAAGGTCGCGCACGTCCCCCATCGGGGCGACGCGGGGGGAAAGCCCGCCTTCCACCGCCGCCTCGGCCTGCGCCAAAGCATGGCGCAGCTCGTGCAGGGTTTCCCCGCCAAACAGCGCGGCGATCATCAGGCCGTCCGGCTTCAACGCGCGGCGCATTTGCACCAGTTGCCCCACGGGGTCGTTAGATAAATGCAGGCACAGCCCATGCACCACGAGGTCAAACGCGCCCTCGGGCAGGGCCAGGGTTTCATCATCCGGCACCGAGATTTTCGGCCCGAACCCCTGCCATGCCTCCGGCAGCCAACCGACAAAAGCGCGTTTGGTAAACGATTTGTTAACGTCTTGCAGTCTTTCCTGAAGCTGGCGCGCGGCGGCACGGTGGAGGAAATCCGCCACGCCGCCCGCCCTGGCCCGCGCCCGATAGGCTGCGCGCGCCTGTGTATCAAAGAGTTTGGGTGGTGAAACCATTGTTAAAGAACCTCGTTAAAGCCCCTATACCCCCCTTTGCGCCGGAGCAAAAGGGGCGGATGCGCCGCGCCATAGCCGCCATGGCCCGCGCCCTCTACCCCGCCCGCTGCATGGTCTGCAACACCTATACCGACGCGCCGGGCGGCCTCTGCCCCGCCTGCTGGCATGACACCCACTTCATCAGCGGTTCCACCTGCACCACCTGCTCGGCCCCGCTGGTGGGCGAGGTGACGGGCGCCCAATGCGACACCTGCCTGAGCTTCCCGCCCCCGTGGCACCGGGGCATTGCCGTGCTGGAATACGAGGGCGCGGGCCGCCGCATGGTGCTGGCCCTCAAGCATGGCGACCGGCTGGAGCTGGCCCCCGCGCTGGCCACCTGGCTGCACCGCGCCGCCGCGCCCTTGCTGCAAAGCGCTGACCTCATCGCCCCCGTGCCACTGCACCCCAGCCGCTTGGCGCGGCGCACCTTCAACCAGTCCGCCGAGTTGGCACAGCCTTTGGCGGAGCGGGCAGGCGTGCACTACATCCCCGACCTGCTCACGCGGGTGCGCAAAACCGAGTCCCAGCAGGGCAAGGACCGCATCGAGCGCCAGAAAAACCTGAAAGCCGCCATCGCCCCCACCCCGCGCCACCACGCAGAAATCGCGGGCAAACGGGTGCTGCTGGTGGATGACGTGCTCACCACAGGAGCCACCTTAAGCGCCTGCACAGAGGCGTGTTTTGCCGCAGGGGCGGCAAATGTGAACATTTGTGTGCTGGCGCGCGTTGAACCTCGCCGAGAAACCTCTATATTCGCAGCAACGAATGTAAAGGATTGAACCATGGCGAAAGTCGAAATCTACACCTCGCCGCTGTGCGGCTACTGCCACGCGGCCAAGCGGCTGCTCAGCAAAAAGGGCGTTGCGTTTGAGGAAACCAACGTCATCGCCAACCCCGGCAAACGGGGCGAGATGATCGAGCGCGCGGGCGGGCGCAGCACCGTGCCGCAAATTTTCATCAACGGCGAACATGTCGGCGGCTCGGACGAACTCCACGAGCTGGAGTTTGAAGGCAAGCTCGACCCGATGCTGGCCCGGTGAGCCTGACCGTCGGCCTTGTGCAGTTTACCGCGGGGGATGACCCCGCAGCGAATTGCGAGGCCCTGCTTGGCTATGTAAACGCCGCTGCCGACGGGGGCGCGCAATTTGTGCTCACCCCCGAGGTCAGCAACATCATTTCCACCTCGCGCAGCCATCAGGAAAAGGTGCTGCATCGGCAGGCAGATGACCCGACCTTAAAGGCCCTCGCGGCGCTGGCCAAGGCGCGGGGCATCCACCTCCTTATCGGCTCGCTGGCGCTGAAATCCGGCGGCGACCGCTTCCTGAACCGCTCTTTCCTGCTCGCGCCCACGGGGAAGGTTTTGGCCCATTACGACAAAATCCACATGTTTGACGTGGCGCTGGGGGGTGGCGAAAGCTACCGAGAATCCGCCCAATTCCAGCCCGGCAACCGCGCCGTGGTCGCCAATACCGACATCGGCAAAATCGGCCTGACCATCTGCTACGACCTCCGCTTCCCGTACCTGCACCGCGCCCTCGCAAAAGCAGGCGCACACATCCTCACCGCCCCCGCCGCCTTTACCGTGCCTACGGGCAAGGCCCACTGGCACACGCTCCTAAAAGCCCGCGCCATTGAAACCGGCTGTTTCGTGCTGGCTCCCGCGATGACCGGCCAGCATTCGCCCGCGCGCGCCACCTATGGCCATTCCCTGGTGGTGTCGCCTTGGGGCGAAGTGCTGGCAGATGGCGGCACCGGTGAGGGCGTGACATTTGCCACGATTGACCTTAAGCTGGTGCAGGAAGCCCGCGCGAAAATCCCCGCGCTTGGCCATGATCGGGAGTTCACCCTTGACCACGCTCAGCAATGACCCCCTCGCCATCACGCTGTTTTCCGAAATCGGCATCATAGACCAGCTCGCCCGCGCCCGGCTCACCCAGGCCCTGCCCGAGGGCATGGAGCTTTCCCACTTCGCGGTGCTCAACCATTTTGCGCATGTGGGCGGCGAAAAAACCCCCGCGCAACTGGCCCGCATGCTGCACGTCACCAGAGCCGCGATGAGCAACACCATGACCCGCCTTGCCGATAAAGGCTATATCCATGTGCGGCCAGACTGGGACGACGCCCGCAAGAAATGGCTAAGCATCAGCCCCGCCGGCCAAGCTGCACGGGACCAGGCCGTGCAGGCGATAGAGCCGATTTTCATCGACATCGTAGAGGCCGTGGGCGCCGAGCGCATCCGCCAACTGCTCCCGATTTTTCGGGAGTTAAGGGAAGCGCTCAAGCCGTAGGGTGCGTGGTCCCCACGCACCTTTGCGGCAAAGGGCGAGCGTTGGGGGGTGCCAAAGTATGGTGCGTGGAAACCACGCACCCTACGGTTTCTTAATATCTTTTGCGGGAGGAATTTTTAAGACGGTCCGAGAAATATCCAACA
>JALWPC010000478.1 GCA_026995265.1 Paracoccaceae bacterium | reverse complement strand
TGGTAATTGCGATCATTCTGCTGATCGGCGCGTTTTATGTGCGGGCGGTGACCGCACATCATGACCCGGCCGAATGGCACATTGACCCGCTGACAGTGGAATTGCCATCTTCGCCCAACACCTATTATGTGGCCCCGCAAAGCATGGTGGAAAGCCAGGTGGCACTTGAGGCCCCGGTTTATACCGCGCCCGCGGCGATTATGGCCAAGGCGTTCAATGATTTCGTCATCACCCAACCCAACACAATTTTACTTGCAGGCAGCGTTGACGAGCTATGGATGACCTATGTGCAACGCACCCCGACGCTGAAAATGCCGGATTATATCACGGTTAAATTCATTGACCTTGAAGACGGAAAATCCACCATAGCGCTGTATTCCCGCTCCCGTTTTGGTTATGGCGATATGGGCGTGAACAAAGCGCGCGCCGAGCTTTGGCTGCAATCCATATCCTCGTTTGAGGAATAAGCCATGATCCCCGAGGAGAAACTGGAGCAGATCCGCCAGCGCTTTGCCTTTGTGGAGGCCAAGCTCAACGAGGGCGCAGATGTCAGCGAACTTGCGGCGCTGTCCAAGGAATATTCCGACCTGAAAGCGGTGGTGGAACAGATAGATGCCTATCGCCAGATGCTCGCCGACAAGGCCGAGGCCGAAGCGATGCTCGCCGACCCGGAGATGAAAGAACTTGGCGAAGAGGAGCTTGCCCGCCTGCAGGAGGCCCTGCCCGAGGCCGAGCATAAGGTGATGCTGTCGCTCTTGCCCAAGGACAAGGCCGACGAAAAGCCCGCGATCATGGAATTGCGGGCCGGCACCGGGGGCGAGGAGGCGGCGCTGTTTGTGGCCGACCTTTTGCGCATGTATCAGCGCTTTGCCGAGCGCAACGGCTGGAAACTGGAGATCATGGAGGAGTCCCCCACCGAAATCGGCGGATTCAAGGAAGTGATCGCCAATGTGACCGGCAAGGACGTTTACGCGCGCCTGAAGTTTGAAAGCGGCGTGCACCGCGTGCAACGGGTGCCCACCACCGAGAGCGGCGGGCGGGTGCATACATCGGCGGCCACCGTGGCGGTGCTGCCCGAGGCCGAGGAGGTCGATATTGACATCCCCGCCAGCGACATCCGCATTGACACCATGCGCTCCAGCGGGGCAGGGGGGCAGCATGTGAACACCACCGACTCGGCCGTGCGCATCACCCACCTGCCAACGGGGATCGTGGTCACAAGCTCGGAGAAATCCCAGCACCGCAACCGCGCCAAGGCGATGCAGGTTTTGCGCACGCGGCTCTATGACTTGGAGCGCCAGAAGCTGGATGACGAGCGCTCTTCGGCGCGCAAGGGGCAGGTCGGCTCTGGCGACCGTTCGGAGCGCATCCGCACCTATAACTTCCCGCAGGGGCGCCTCACGGATCACCGCATCAACCTGACGCTTTACAAGCTTGACCAGGTGCTGCAGGGCGACCTCGACGAGATCATCGACGGGCTGACGGCCGCCGATCAGGCCGACAAACTGGCGGAGCTTTCCCTGTGAGCGAGCGGATAATAGACACGCTTCAGCGTGCGAGCATGATGCTGGAGGCCGCGGGTGTGGACTCGCCCCGTCAGGATGCGCTGGTGCTGCTCGCCCATGTGATGGACGTGGACCAATCCGCCGTGCTCGCCCGCCTGCAGGAGCCGCTCCCGCCCTCGGCGCTTTACGGTATGGACCGCGTGGTGGCGGTGCGCAGCCTGCGCCAGCCGGTTTCGCATATCACAGGTAAGCGCGGTTTCTGGAACCACGAATTCATGGTCAATTCCGACGTGCTGGACCCGAGGCCGGACACCGAAACACTTGTGGCCGCAGCGCTTGAACAACCCTTTGATAATGTGCTGGACCTTGGCACCGGTAGCGGCGCAATCATCATCAGCCTGCTGGCGGAATGCCCGCAGGCCATGGGGGTGGCCACCGACATCAGCGCCAAAGCGCTGGATATTGCCCGGCGCAATGCCGGGCGTATCGGTGTGGCCGACCGGGTGCAGTTCAAGGAATCCGACTGGTTTGACAATATCAACGGCCGTTATGACCTGATCGTCAGCAACCCGCCTTATATTTCAGAAGCCGAGATGCAGGCGCTGGCCCCGGAAGTGCGCGACTGGGAACCGCATCTGGCCCTTACCCCCGGGGGCGACGGGCTGGGGGCTTACCGGCGCATTGCCGAAGGGCTGCGGGCGGCCCTCACCCCCAAGGGCCGCGCCCTGCTGGAAATCGGCTATCGCCAGGCCGTTGATGTTAGTGAAATATTCACCAATGCAGGGTTTGCTCAGCCGGAAGTGTTGCAAGACCTCGCCGGCCATGACCGTGTAATTGTGCTAAAGGCCAAATAATACAATAATTTCAGTAAAACCCGCAAAATGCCTTGTTTTTGCCATGATTTTTCGGTTAAACTTGACCACCTGCAAGGATTGAACCTCGGGCTCTCCGACTAAACGCAGATATGTTAATCGAAAATCGGGCATAAAATAGTTCAGGCTAATTGGGCCTACGGCACCGATAAGGATAGAAACCTAGACATGAGACCATCGAATAAATCGCGTTCCCGCAATAAGGGCAACCGCCGTCAGAACAACAATACCAATATTGTGAATCGCGTTTTTGACTCCGCGGGTCCGGAGGGCAAGGTGCGTGGCACCCCGCAGCAGATTGTGGAGAAATATTCGCAGCTTGCGCGCGATGCCCAGCTCTCGGGCGACCGTGTGGCGGCTGAAAGCTTCATGCAGCACGCCGAGCATTATTCGCGCATGTTGGCCGTAGCCCAGGCGGAGCAGGCGGCGCGCCAGGCCGAACATGCAGCGCGCCAGGCCGAGCAGGCCGAGCGCCATGCCGAGCAGCAGCGACAGCGCAACGGGCAGCGCGCCCAGCAGCAGCAACGCCAGTCGGCTAAAGCTGCGGATCCCGCCGAAGCGCCCCAGCCGGAGGTCTCGTCAGCCCAGCTTGTGGAAACACCGGAAAACAACCCCGCCCCCAAGCGTAAATCGCGCCCCCGAACGCGCAAACCGGCCATAACGACTGAAGAGGCACCGTCCCCTATGGCGGAATAGGGCCGTCGTGCTATCGTTGGCTGCGGGCGACCCGCACCGCTTCGCTTAACTTGCAAAATTCCTCGAGGGACAGGGTTTCCGCGCGGCGTTGCGGGTCTATCCCTGCGCTTTCAAGCAGCGACTGAATCTCGGGTACCAGCCCTTTCAAGCTGGCGCGCAGCATTTTCCGGCGCTGGTTAAAGGCCCGCGCCACCACCTCGGACAGCAGCTTTGGCGCGGCCGCAAAACGCGGGGCGGGCAGGGCCTTTATGTGCACTACGGCGGAGGTCACCTTGGGCGGCGGGCTGAAGGCCTGCGGGGGAAGCTCGAAACAAATGCGCGGCTCGGCGCGAAATTGGGACAGCACGGCGAGGCGGCCATAGGCCTTGCTGCCGGGTTTGGCGACAATGCGCTCGGCCACCTCGCGCTGGAACATCAGCGTGAGGCTTTCCCAGAAGGGTGGCCATGTGTCGGGGGAAAGCCAGCGCACCAAAAGCTCGGTGCCCACATTATAGGGCAGGTTGGCCACCACCTTGACCGGTGCTTGCAGATGGGCAGACGGGTCGAGTTTGAGTGCGTCGCCGCTCAGCACCTCGAGCCGCCCGCCGGCAGCGGCGTTGATCTCTGCAAGGGCAGGGAGGCAGCGCGGGTCGGCTTCAATAGCCACCACCTTGCGGGCGCCTTCAGCCAGCAGGGCCCGCGTGAGCCCACCGGGGCCGGGGCCGATTTCCAGCACGTCACAGCCGCGCAAATCCCCCGCCTGGCGAGCGATTTTTCCGGTCAGGTTCAGGTCCAGCAAGAAGTTTTGTCCGAGGGACTTGCGCGCGGCCAGCCCATGAGCCGCGATAACCTCGCGCAGGGGCGGTAATGTGCTCAGGCTCATTTGCGCTCGATGACGGAGCCGCGGCGGAGTTCCAGCAAATAGCCTTCAGACAATGCGTTAAAGTTTTGCGCCAATAGCTGGTTACGCAATACAGCGCGGCCTTCGGGGCTCATTTGCGAAACGCGATCACATAAAACAACCACCCGCAGGGCGTTATTCCCTTGCATAACGGTGCTTTCCCGCGGGTCCAGCCGCGCCA
>JALWPC010000477.1 GCA_026995265.1 Paracoccaceae bacterium | reverse complement strand
GCCGGCAGTGTGGACGGCATTTTTGGCCGCAAATCCAGAGCCGCCGCCAAGGCTTTTCAGGGCTTTATGGGCTATGAAGAAACCGGGCAACTCACCCGTGAAGAAAGCCGGGTTCTACTAACGGCATATAACGAAATTTCAAATAAAAACGAAGCCTTGGCCCTGAAGGTCTCGCTCGGGCTGGCTGCGCCCCAAGACCTGCTGCGCGCCTTTGCGAACGGGGAAATCGTGGCTGTAGATACAACAGAAACACCCCCGCCCGAGGGCACCGCCTCCATGCGTTCCCTATGTGTCAACATCGGCGCATCCGGCCCGATAGACCTGCTGAAAGCCCAATTCTGCAACTTACGACAACTGGCCATCGAGCAATCCGATTTCCTGATAGAAACCTCGCTAAACGGGCAGGCGGTGGCACCTGTCTTCGGAGAATGTCGTCAGTTTACCTCCGAGATGCAGCCGAATATCGCCCGGATTGCCAGCGAGGATGGCGAGACCTTGTCCCTGGAAATGGAATTGTGGATTCGGCGCTCCGGCGTGCCCGCCAAGAAACTGGAAGGGCTGGCCGAAACCTGCCTTGGCATTGCCTATAAGCAAGATGATACAGATGCCGCACTGGCCGCGCTGCTGCTGCTCAGCGGCCTGAAAGACGCGATATATATGGAGCAGATGGGCTATCATCTGGCCTTGGGGCTAACCGATATGCCCGAGAACCTGCCGCTGGCGCAAAGCTGGATAGAAGCGGCGGCGGCGGCCCAGCCCGAAGGCGATGTTTCCCTCACCGCACAATCTGCCGATACGCGCATTGCCATACTGGCCGATGTGCTCGGCATTCTTTCGGCCAAAGAATAGCCCCGCCGCCAAAACGCAATTTATCGTTGCATCGGGCAGGCGCAGGGGCCACACTCGCGCCAGCGTTTTATAAGGTCTGCAATGTTGTTTTCCGCTTCATCCTCCCCCCGTGTTTTCGCCCTGCCCATGGGCTGCGATTTTTCACGGGCGTTTATAGACGGGCTAACCACCCGCCTGCGGGGTCAGCCGCCCGAGGCATGGGCGCGCATCACGGTGTTGGTCAACACGCGGCGGGCGGGGCGGCGCTTGCAGGAGATTTTGGCGGCGGGCGGGGCCTGCCTGCTGCCCGAAATCAAGGTGATTGCGGACCTTGGCAACGGGCCGGACGCCCCCGACACCAAATCCCGCTTTGAGCGTCACCTGATGCTGGCCGACCTGATCGGCGCGTTTCTGGAGGCCCAGCCCGAACTGGGGCCAAAGGCGGCGATGTTTGGGCTGGCGGAGTCTCTGGCCGATTTGCAGGATGAAATGGCAGGGGCAGAGGTGGGCTTTGAGGAGTTGCAAAGCATTGATGTGCAAGGGCTTTCCAGCCATTGGGCGCGGAACCTGGAGTTTCTCGACATCCTCAACCGGTTCGAGGCCAGCCTGCCCGCAGAGGCGCTCAGCGGCGGCGAGGCCCGCCTAAAGGCGGCGGTGGAAGCGCTGGTGGCGGGCTGGGCGGAAACGCCGCCTGATGGGCCGGTGATTGTCGCGGGCTCCACCGGCTCGCGGGCCGTCACCGCCACACTCATGGCCGCCGTGGCCGCGCTGCCACAAGGGGCGGTGGTGTTGCCGGGGTATGATTATACCACCCCGCCGGACCTCTGGCCGCAACTGGGCGAAGAACACCCGCAATTCGGCTTTGCTGAACTGTCCGCCCATATCGGCTTTGATCCCGCCGAGGTGCCGCTCTGGCACGAGGTCACCCCGCAAAACCCTGCCCGCAACGAGGTGCTGTCGCTCGCCCTGCGCCCTGCGCCCGTCACCCCCCATTGGCTGGCCGACGCCCCCAAGCTGGCCCCGCGCCTGCCCGAGGCCATGGCGCGCGTGACCCTGCTCACCGCGCCGGATGCCCGCACCGAGGCCATGGCCATTGCCCTGCGCCTGCGCAAGGCCTTGGCGCGGGGGCAAAAGGCGGCGCTGGTGACGCCGGACCGTAACCTCACCCGCCGCGTATCCGCCGAGCTTTCCCGCTGGCATATCGCGCCCGATGACAGCGCCGGCCACCCCGGCAAGCTCACCGCGCCGGGGGTGTTCCTGCGCATGGTCGCGGCGGCGCTGGGCCAGCCGCTGGCCCCCGTCAACCTGATGGAAATTCTCAAGCATCCGCTTTGTGGCGAGGACCGCCCCGCCCATATCCGCCTCGCCCGCCGGTTCGAGGCCGAAGCCCTGCGCGGCGGTCCGCTGGTGCTGGACCTTTCCGCCTTCCCTGATTGGGCCGCCAAGGCCGAGGCTGAAAGCTGGTTGGCTCACCTGCACGCCACGCTATCCCCCGTGGAGGACCCCACCCCCCGCACGCTGAAAGACTGGGCCGCCCTGCACCGCACCACCGCCGAAGCGCTGGCGGGGGACGGGCTTTGGGACAAGGAAGCGGGCCGCGAGGTGATCAAGGTGTTTGATACGCTGGCGCTGGGCGAGGGCCACGCGGCGCTCTACTCCGCCAGCCAGTATCGCGCCCTGTTTGCCACCGTGCTGGAGCGCATCGAGGTGCGCGACGACCCGTTGCAGGCCCACCCCGATATTGCCATCTGGGGCACGCTGGAAGCCCGGGTGCAAAGCGTCGATCTGGTGATCGTCGCGGGGCTGAACGAGGGCATCTGGCCCAAGCTTTCCAGCCACGACCCGTGGCTGAACCGCGATATGCGCAGGCAGGTCGGGCTGATGCTGCCCGAACGCCATATCGGCCTTTCCGCCCATGATTTCCAGCAGGCGCTGGGGGCGGCGGAGGTGGTGATCTCGCGCGCGGAGCGCGAAGGCGAGGCCCCGAGCGTTGCCTCGCGCTGGGTCATGCGGCTGCAAAACCTGCTGGGCGGCATGGAAGGCGGCAAAGCGGTGCTGGCGGATATGCAAGCCCGCGGCCAGCGGCTTTTGGCCCTGGCGGCGACGCTGGACCGCCCCGAGGGCGCGCCGACCCCCGCCAAACGTCCCTGCCCCGCACCGCCGCTCTCGGCGCGCCCGCGCAAGCTCTCGGTCACCCGTATTGAAACCCTGATCCGCGACCCCTACGCCGTATATGCCAGCCATATCCTGCGGCTCTACCCGCTCGACCCGCTCACCCCCGAGCCGGATTTCCTGATGCGCGGCACTGTGGTGCACGATACGCTGGAGCGGTTTTTGGCGGCGAGTATGGACACCCTGCCCGACGACCCCGCCGCGCTTTATGACACCTGCATGGAAGCGGCGCTTGAGGCTGTCCCTTGGCCTGCTCACCGCGCCAAATGGCGGCATCATCTGCTACGGGCCAAAGGGTTTTTCCTGGAAACCGAGGCCGAGCGGCGGGCTCAGGGGCGGCCCTTTGCGCTGGAAGTCACCGGCGCGCGGGTGGTCAAGGGCCGGGCCTTTGATGTGACCATCACCGCCAGGGCCGACCGCATAGACATTGGCGCGGGGGGCGTGGCGAATATCTATGATTACAAGGCCGGAAACCCTGAATCTGTCAAGAAAATCAAAGCCTTCAATGTGCAATTGCCGCTGGAGGGGGCCATTGCCGAGGCGCAGGGGTTTGCGGGGCTCAAGGCCCTGCATGTGGGGGCACTGGAGCTGGTATACCTGGGCAAAAAAACCGGTGTCATCCGTTTTGACGCTGACGACCCCGTGATGGTGGATGTCTGGCGGCGGGTGGTGGGCTTTTTGAATGATTATCAGGTGCCGGAAAAGGGCTATGCGGCGCGGCTGCGGCCCGAATTAACCAAATATGAAGGGGATTACGACCACCTCGCGCGGCGGGGCGAATGGGCCGATGACGAGCCCCCCGTGGTGGAGGTGCTGCCATGAGCGAAGCCCGCAAAGCCGAGGCCACCAGGGCGCAAATCGCCGCCGCCTTGCCCGCCCGCTCGGCATGGGTTTCGGCCAATGCCGGCTCGGGCAAAACCCGTGTGCTCACCAACCGCGTGGCGCGGCTGCTGCTTGCGGGCACCCCGCCCGCGCGCATCCTGTGCCTGACCTTCACCAAGGCCGCCGCCGCCGAAATGCAGAACCGCCTGTTCAAACAGTTGGGCGAATGGGCGATGATGCCCGATGCGCCGCTGCGCAAGGCGCTGGCCGAGCTTGGCGAGGACGACCTGCCCGACGCGCAACTCCTGCACGCCC
>JALWPC010000476.1 GCA_026995265.1 Paracoccaceae bacterium | reverse complement strand
TCTGCGCCACCCCCTCGTATTTGAAGCCCGCCTTCTCCAGCACCCCGCGCGAGGCCTCGTTTTCCGGCAGGCAGGCGGCCTCGATCCGGCTGAGGTCCAGCGGGCCGAAGGCGAAATCCACCACCAGCCCTAGCGCCTCGCGCATATAGCCCTGCCGCGCGTAATCCGGGCCAATCCAATAGCCCACGGTGCCCGCCTTGGCGGGGCCAAAGCGCACGTTGTCCAGCGTAATCGCCCCCATCAGGCGGGCATCCGCACGCCGGATGATCATGAACGGAAAGGCCGTTTTATGCCGCGCCGCCCTGTGCGCCCAGCCCATGCGGCCATAAAAGGAACTGCGCGCGTTGTAATCCCGCCCCCGCCGGGGCTCCCATGGTTGCAGGAAACCCGCCCCCGCGCGCCGCGTGGTCACCCACGGGATGTAATCGGCCTTTTTGGGCAGGCGCAGCATCAGCCGTTCGGACAGCAAAACCGGTGTTTTGCGCAACAGCCCCATGCCCCTACCCCCGCAACCGTGCGTGCAAATCCGCCAATGCGGGCGCGCCGGAAACCGGCCCGTAAAGCGCCATGGACATCTCCCCCGCCGCGCAAACCTCTGCCGCATAGGCCTTCAGCCCCGACACGTTCACCGCCTCGATCTTGGCCACCGCCTCGCTCAAATCCGGCACTTTGCCCCAAATGGCAATCGCGCGCGCCATGCGCTCGGCCCGCGCCGAGGGCGCTTCCAGCCCCATCAGCATCCCCGCTTTCATCTGCACCTGCGCGCGGGCCAGTTCGGCCTCGGTAATATCCGAAGCCGCCCGTTTCATCTGGTCAACGGTCACCTCGGCCAGCTCGGAAATCTGGTCGCCCGAGGTGCCCGAATAGATCGTCAGCATCCCGTTTTCCAGCCCCGGCGTGATGCTGGCATAGATGCTATAGCACAGCCCGCGCTTTTCGCGCACCTCCTGAAACAGCCGCGAGGTCATGCCCCCGCCCAGCAGCATTGAATAGATTTGCGCGGTGTAGACATCCTCATCCCGAATGCTCGGCGCGGCAAAGCCCAACGTAAAATGCGCCTGCTCCAGCGCCTTTTCCACCCGCTTTTCGCCGCCGATAAACCGTGCCACTTCCGGCGCGGGGGCCGCGCTTGCGGGCATATCGCCAAACAGGGCTTCGGCCTGCCGCACCAGCGCCGCGAAATCCACCTTGCCCGCCGCCGACACCACCAGGTTCTCCGGCCCGTAATGGGTGGCCACGAACCCCGCGAGGTCCGCCCGCTGGAAGCGCTTCACATTCTCGACGGGGCCAAGAATGGGCCGCCCCAGCGCCTGTTTGGGGTAAGAAACCCCCTGCAACCAGTCAAAAATCACATCGTCCGGCGTGTCGAGACTCTGGCCGATTTCCGACAATATCACCCCGCGCTCAATTTCGATTTCGCGCGCCTCAAAGGTGGAATTGCGCAGAATATCCGCCAGCACCTCCAGCGCCAGCCCCACATCTGCCCCCAGCACACGGGCGTAATAGGCGGTCATTTCGCGCGAGGTATAGGCGTTGATAAAGCCGCCAACGTCTTCGATCACCTCGGCAATGTCCAGCGCCGAGCGGCTTTTGGTGCCCTTGAAGGCCATATGCTCCAGAAAATGCGCGATGCCGTTTTGCGCCTCAGCCTCATTGCACGCCCCGGCTTTGACCCACACGCCAACCGTTGAGCTTTCCAGCCCCGGCATATGCTCGCCAACAATAGTCAGGCCGTTTGCCAACCGGTGGGTTTCAACACTCATCTTGCGATTTTCTCGCGGATCAGGGTTTTGAGCGCGGTCAGGTCATTGGCGCAGCGGGTGACGCGCTCGGGGCGTGCAAACAGGTCCGCCATATGGGGCGGCAGGTTCGGGCGCTGCCCGCAGGCCGCTTCCACCGCATCGGGGAATTTGGCCGCATGGGCGGTGGCCAGCGCCACCATCGGCACGCCGCTTGCCCCCTGCTCCCGCGCCACTTTCACGGCCACCGCCGAATGCGGGCAGAGCACCTCGCCGGTGGTGTCCGCCATCATGCGGATGGTTTCCGACGTCTCCGCCTCGGAGCAGGCGCCGCTGGCAAACTCGGCCCGGAGCCGCGCCAGCGCCCCTTGCGAGAGCACAAAGCCCCCCTGCTGCCCCAGTTCGGCCATAAGCTGCGCGACCGCCTCGCCTTCGCGGTCGTAAAGGTCAAACAGCAGGCGCTCGAAATTGGAGCTCACCTGAATATCCATCGAGGGGCTGATGCTCGGCACCACCCCCTCTTTGCGGTGCGCGCCGCTTTGCAGGGTGCGGTGCAGGATGTCGTTCTGGTTGGTGGCGATCACCAGCCGCGCGATGGGCAGGCCCATGCGCTTGGCCACGTAGCCCGCGAAAATATCGCCGAAATTGCCGGTGGGCACGGTGAAGCTCACCTTCCGGTGCGGCGCGCCAAGGCTCACGGCGGTGGTGAAATAGTAAACCACCTGCGCCATGACCCGCGCCCAGTTGATCGAGTTCACCCCCGCCAGCTTCACCTCGCCCCGAAAGGCGGCGTCGTTGAACATGTCCTTGAGGCGCGCCTGACAATCGTCAAAATCGCCGTCCATGGCGACGGCGTGGACATTGGACTCGGCGGGCGTGGTCATCTGGCGGCGCTGCACGTCCGACACCCGCCCGTGCGGGTAAAGAATAACCACATCCACCGCTTCCAGCCCCTTGAAGGCCTCGATGGCCGCCGAGCCAGTATCCCCCGAGGTGGCGCCAACTATCGTCACCCGCTCGCCGCGCCGCGTCAGCACCGCCTCGAACATCTGGCCGATCAACTGCATGGCCACATCTTTGAAGGCCAGCGTTGGCCCGTGGTGCAGCTCGGCGATGAATTCATTCGGCCCGGTTTGCACCAGCGGCACCCGGGCGGGGTGGCGGAAGCTGCCATAGGCGCGGGCCAGAATGCCGCGCAGTTCATCGTCGGAGAACGTATCCCCGACAAAGGGCCTGATCACGCGGTAAGCGGCGTCCTCATAGGAAAGCCCCGCCAGCGCGGCAATGTCGGCCGCGCTCATCTGCGGCCATGTTTCCGGCACATACAGCCCGCCATCCACGGCCAGCCCGCTGAGCATGGCATCTTCGAAAGAAAGGGCGGGGGCCTGCCCGCGGGTGGAAATATATTTCATTGGTCACCTGAACGGTTTTCGCGTTTGATCCTGTAGAGCAGATACAGCGTCATCCCCAGCCATACAAGCGCGAACCCATACCATTGTATGGCATAGCCGAAATGATTGTTGGGAATGTTGACGCCAACAGCCTGGGGCACCGGCGCACCCGCCAGCGCGGTGTGGCGCATCACCAGCAGCACCGGCTCGGTGCCCAGCGCCCTGGCCAGCGCCTCGGTATCGCGGTTGAACCAGATGTTTTTGGCAAGGTCCGGCGGATAGCTCGGCGGGTCCTGCATCCACAAAAGGTTGCCCTCGATGGTGCCGTTTTCCAGCGGGCGCGGGGCGTTTTTCGCCGCTTCGGGCACATTGCCACGATCGACCAGAATCCGGCGGCCATCCTCCAGCGTAAACGGTGCAATAATCCGGTAGCCCGGGCCGGTTTCCGGGCTGGAAGAGAGCACATGCGCCTCGCCCTCGCCCATCTCGCCCGTGGCCGTTACGTGCAAATACATATCCCGTTCACGGTCCGGCTGCGCGGGCACCGGCACTGCGGGGCCGTTCATTTTAGCCTCAATCGCCGCAAGCATGTCCTCTTTCCATGCCAGCCGCCGGAGCTGCCAGTTGCCAAGGCTCACCAGAATGGCGATACCGACAATGCCGAAGACCATCGGCGCTATCATCCGTTTGTTCATACCGTCTCCAAACAAAAACGCGGGCCATAATGACCCGCGTTTTCCAAAATATGCAAGGCCGGATCAGCCGCCCCAGACGTAAACCGCCACAAACAGGAACAGCCAGACAACGTCCACAAAGTGCCAATACCAGGCGGCAGCTTCAAAGCCCACATGATGCTCTTTGCTATACTTGCCCTTCATGGCGCGAATCATGCACACGGTCAGAAAGATGGTGCCGATGATCACATGAAAGCCATGAAAGCCGGTGGCCATAAAGAAAGACGCCCCGTAAATATTGCCGGTGTAGTCAAACGCCGCCTCGGAATATTCAAACGCCTGGAACA
>JALWPC010000475.1 GCA_026995265.1 Paracoccaceae bacterium | reverse complement strand
ACGGTCAGAAAGATGGTGCCGATGATCACATGAAAGCCATGAAAGCCGGTGGCCATAAAGAAAGACGCCCCGTAAATATTGCCGGTGTAGTCAAACGCCGCCTCGGAATATTCAAACGCCTGGAACACGGTGAACAGCATGCCGAGAGCAATCGCACCGGCCAGCGCCTTGGCCATGGTTTTGTTGTCACCGTCTTCGGCAATGGCGTGGTGGGCCCATGTGGCCAGCGCGCCCGAGCAGATCAGAATCAGGGTGTTGATAATGGGCAGATGCCACGGGTTGAAGGTCTCGATGCCAGCGGGCGGCCAGACGCCGTCAATCTTGGGCGAGCCTTCTGTCATCGGATAGAGCGCGTGCTTGAAGAAGTTCCAGAACCACGCAACGAAGAACATCACCTCGGAGGCGATAAACATGATCACCCCGTAGCGCAGGCCGATGCGCACCACCGGCGTATGGTCCCCTGCTTCGGCTTCGGCAAAGACGTCCGACCACCACGCATACATGGTGTAGAGCACACCGGCGAGACCGACAAAAAACAGCCAGGGGGCGTCGCCGCTAAAATACATCACCGCGCCGAAAAGCATGGTAAAGGCCGAAGCCGCCCCGATCAGGGGCCACGGGCTGGGCTTCAGGATGTGGTAGTCGTGGTTCTTTTCATGTGCCATAAGGCTGGTCCCTCTTCTTGAGCGCGGGTTTAACCCTGCGCATTTTCATTGCGTCCGTCCGTCAGGCCCTGACCTTCCGGAACCGGTATTTCATAAAACGTATAAGACAGCGTGATCGAATGCACGAACTTGCCTTCGATGTCGTCCACAATCGCAGGGTCAACGTAAAACGTCACCGGCATCATCACCCGTTCGCCGGGTTGCAGCACCTGTTCTGTAAAGCAGAAACAGTCGATCTTGTCAAAAAAGTTGCCCGCCGAAAACGGGGTGACGTTATAGCTCGCCTGCCCCGCAATCACGTGGTCGGTGGGGTTGTAGGCCTCGAAAAACGCCAGCCCGACCTCGCCAATGCGCAGCTCCATTTTGTATTGCGCGGGCTTGAACTGCCATTCCATTTTCGGGGCAACCGAACCGATGAAGCGAATCTCCATGGTCTGGTCCAGAATTTCGTCGGCGGACGGGGCGATGTCGGCTTCGGCTGTAGTGCCGCCATAGCCCGTGACCTTGCAGAACCAGCTATAGAACGGCACCGAGGCCACGGTGCCCGCCGTCATCAGCGCCAATACGCCAAGCAGGTAGTAAACCGTTTTTTTGTTGCTGGCACCGCTCATTCGCTTGCCTCCGCGCCCGGCACATAGTTGGGCGCATGAATATCTTCGCTCTGTGGCTTGGAGAGCTTCACGATAGACACCGCAAAAATAATCGCCACGAAGCCGCCCAGGATCAGCCCCAGAGCCATATTGCGGCTCCTGCGGCGGGTGTGAAGCTCATGTTCGGGATGAATAGCCATGTTCAAAACCAGACGGGAAGCGCAAAGGTGGTCATATCCAGCGCGCGCAGGGTGGATTCTACCAGCAGCATGACAAAATGCAGGAACAGGTAGACGATGGTAAAGCCGAAAAACTGTTTTTCGGCGCGGAAATTGTCGGCATCGCGGTCGGCCTCTTGCCGCCTGAGCAGGCGCCACGCGCCAACCAGCAAAATGGCATTCAGCACCAGCGAAACCCCGAAGTAAAGCCCGCCGCCGATCTGGGTAAAGCTCGGGGCCAGCGCCACCGGTGCCAGCAGGAGCGAATAGGCAAAGATGGTGCGCCGTGTCACCCGCTCGCCGCGCATTACCGGCAACATCGGCACGCCCGCGGCCTTGTAATCCTCGTTGCGCCACAGGGCCAAAGCCCAGAAATGCGGCGGGGTCCAGATCAGGATCAGCGCCACCAGCAGGAGCGGCTCGAGAGATATACTCCCTGTCGCCACAACCCAGCCCAGCAACGGCGGAAAAGCCCCTGCCGCGCCACCAATAACGATGTTTTGCGGGGTGAGGCGCTTAAGCCCCATCGAGTAGATGACCACATAAAAGAAGATGGTAAAGGCCAGCCAACCAGCCGCGGCGAGGTTGGCAAACACCGCCAGCATCATCACCGAAAGCCCCGAAAGCCCAAGGCCAATGGCCAGCGCTTCGCGGGGGTGCACGCGGCCGCTTGGAATCGGGCGGCCCTGCGTGCGTTTCATCACGGCATCAATATCACGGTCCCACCACATATTCAGCGCCCCCGAGGCTCCTGCCCCGATGGCAATGCACAGAATAGAGGCCATGGCGATCACCGGATGCACAGGGGTAGGAGCGGCCAGCATACCCACCAGCGCGGTGAACACCACCAGCCGCATAACCCGGGGCTTCAAGAGCTCGACATAATCGCCGAACTGCGCCTCGTATTCCAGCGTGTCTATGGAGGAAACGTCAGCCATTTAGTTGGACGCCACCATGGTTTCGGCTGGAGCGCTTGCATATTGCTCAATCGCGCCCTTGAGCCACTTGTCATAATCCTCCTGGCTCACAGCCCGCACCACAATCGGCATATAGGCGTGGTTGACGCCGCAAAGCTCGGAGCACTGGCCGAAGTAAAGCCCGATATAATTTTCATCACTATCGGTGCCGGCAGCCACGTCCAGCGGGTCGGCTCCAACACGGAACCATGTTTCGTTCAGGCGGCCCACGATGCCGTCCATTTTAATGCCAAAGGAGGGCACGGCAAAGGAGTGGTTTACATCAGAGCCGGTGACCAGCACCCGCACCGTTGCGCCCACGGGCACCACAAGGGCATTATCCACCGCCAACAAATACTCGTCCGGCGTATATCCGGCTTCGGCCAGTTGCGCCTTCACGTCTTCGGTCAGCCCCGGCTCGCCCTGGCCGATCATAAAGCTGTCAAACACCACGCCGCTTTCGGGATATTCGTAGGTCCAATACCACTGGTTACCGGTCACCTTAACGGTAAGATCGCTCTTTGGCGTTTCGATCTGCTTGAACAGAATCGGCAGTGAAAACGAGCCGATGACAATCAGGATCACAATCGGCAGCATGGTCCAGACGATTTCCACCATAGAATGATGCGTGAAACGGGCCGGATTTTTGTTGGCGCGTTGATTGAAGCGAATCATCACCCAAATCAGCAGGATCGTTACAAAGATGGTGATTACGGTGATAATCGAAAGCACCATACCATCCAGCCACTGGCCGTCGCGCGCCAGCTCTGTGGATGCCGTTTGAAAGCCCATAGCACCGACCGAGGGCTTGCCGATGCGCGCAACACCCTCCATGGTTTCTTGTGCAAAACCCATGCTTGCCGCCATCAGGCTGACAATACCGAATAGAAAACCCCGAATAAGGCTGGTCATCTTCATAATTATAGTCCCCAGTTCATCCGCACTTGTTGCGCGATATTTGTAGCCGCCCCCGTTTCAGGGAGTCGCCGTGCCAAAACTTGACACAGATCAACCATATTCCGGCGCAGATAACAAGATATTCGTTTGCGGCATTCAGCCGCGAAAATGAAAATTTTTGCGCCAAGAATAAAATTCTGCGCGGCCAAGAATAAATAAACTATTTCGGTTCTGTATATTATGTGTAAAATCCGCCGTCCTTCCTGCTTCGACTCACCTTATATCGCTGTTTATTTTCCGTTCCCCGTTGTCCAAACGCTTCTGAATGGCCATATTGGGGCAAACATCAGGAGCCACCCCATGCCAGACACCCCCTTCCGACCGCTTGAAACCGCCCTTGACCAAAGCGCCGCCCTGCGGGTGCTGCAAGATACAGTCGCGGGGGGGCATGACGGTGAATTGTTTCTGGAGCGCAGGCGCTCGGAAATGCTGGTCTTTGACGATGGCGCCCTGAAAACCGCCAATTTCGATGCGGGCGAAGGCTTTGGCCTGCGGGCGATCAACGGCGAGACCGCCGCCTATGCCCATGCCTCCGAAATCAGCATGGCCGCCCTCACCCGCGCCGCCGAAACCGCGCGGCTGGCCATCGGCGCGGGCGGCGGCACCCTCGCCGACGCCCCCGCCAAAACCAACCAGCGGCTCTATACCGAGGCCGACCCGATCACCGATGCCCCCTTTGCCCTGAAGGTCGAGACCCTGAAGGAAATCGACGATTTCGCCCGCGGGCTGGATGCGCGCGTGGTGCAGGTTTCCGCCAGCCTCGGGGCCTCGCTGCA
>JALWPC010000474.1 GCA_026995265.1 Paracoccaceae bacterium | reverse complement strand
TGGGTTGAGGGCAGCCGCCGCAAGGTTTTTGATGTGCCTGCGTATTTCAATGCAGAGGGCTATGTGTTTGTGTCTATCGGCTACACGCTGGTGCCCGATGCCACGGTGGAGCAGGAGCTTGAGGAGATCGACCAGGCCCTGGCATGGATTACGCAGAATATCGGTGACTATGGCGGGGATGCGTCGCAAATATACCTGATGGGCCATTCAGCGGGCGCGCATTTGACGGCGATGTCGGTGCTTCAGCCGCTTGACACCCTGCAAAACTGGCTTTCTCGCGGGGCGCTGAAGGCGGTAATCTGCAATGATGTGCGGGCCTATGACCTGCCCGCCCTGCAAAGCCATTACCCGAACGGCACATTCACGGATCCCTATGCCATGGCATTTGGCCAGGAGCGCGGGCGGCTGGCGCGCCTGTCTCCGCAGCTTTACCTCGGTGGTAATGCCTTGGAAGGGGCTGTGCCGGACAGGGCGACGCTGCCGCCGTTTATGGTCAATTATTCCGGTGGGGAAATGCGTGACGTGTTCAGCCTGAACTTTGCCGAGGCCCTGCGGGCCGACGGGGTGCCGGTCAGCGTGTTTGCCGCAGAGGGCTATACCCATGGCGAAATGAACAAGCGCATGGGCCAGCCGGGGCCGCTGACCGATGCGGTGGAGGCCTTTCTGGCCGGTATCTGATAACGAAAAAGGGCGGCTCCCGAAAGAGCCGCCCTTCTTTTCTAGCGCGCCAGAGGTTAAATCTCGTCCGGCAGGATCAGGTTCAGCACAATCGCCAATATGGCGGCGGGCAGCAGGCCGGTGCTCAGGAGCATATCCACGGTTTTGCCCACGTCCCCATCGCCAAAGAACTTCATGGCATGGTCTACCTGTTGCAGGCCAAGGCCCATGGTCAGGGACACCGCAAAGATCACCATATTGCGCTTGTTCCAGTTGACATCGGAAAGCATGTTAATGCCCGCCGAGGCCACCATGCCAAACATCACGATCACCCCGCCGCCCAGCACCGGCAGCGGCACGGTGTTCACGTAAGCGGCCAGCTTCGGGCTCAGCCCGCAGATAATCAGGAACACAGCGCCGATGGTCACCACATGGCGGCTCATGACGCCGGTCATGGCCACAAGGCCCACGTTTTGGCTGAACGACGTGTTGGGCAGCGCCCCAAACACGCCCGCAACCGCCGTGCCAAGCCCGTCGGCAAATGTGGCACCGGCGATTTCGTCGTCGGTAGCCTCGCGTCCGGCACCGCCTTTGGTGATACCCGAAACATCGCCCACGGTTTCAACGGTGGACACAAAGGCCATCAGGCACATGCCCAGCACAATGCCCCAATTCACCTCGAAGCCGAATTTGAACGGCACTGGCACGCCGAAATTGGCGGCAAAGCCGACCTTGGAGAAATCCACCATGCCAAAGGCGAAATGCGCCACCAGATAGCCCGCGATCATGCCGATCAGCACTGCCGCGGTGGACAAAAAGCCCTTGAACATGAACTTGATCACCAGGGTGACGATGATCACCACAAAGGCCACGGTCCAGTTTTGCCCGCCGCCCCATGTGGGTTTGGACATGTTGAAATCGCCCGCGCCGCCCGCGGCATATTCAATGCCCACCTTGATCAGTAAAAGGCCGATCATCAGAACGATCATGCCGGTGACCAGCGGCGGTAGGGCAAAGCGGATTTTCTTGACGATAAAACCAAGGCTGAAATGGAACAGGCCGCCAAGGATAACGCCGCCCATAAGGCCGCTCATGCCTGCCACCCCCTGGCCCGCCACAGCGGGGATCATCAGGGGGATGAAGGCAAAGCTGGTGCCCTGCACAATGGGAAGCCGCGCGCCGACAGGGCCAAAACCGATGGTCTGGAAAAGCGTGGCGACCCCGGCAAACAGGATCGACATCTGGATCATATAGTTGATCGCCGGAATATCGGCATTTTCAGAGCCAAAGCCGAAACCGGCAGCGCCGGCCACGATAATGGCAGGGGTGACGTTGGAGGCGAACATCGCCAACACGTGCTGAAGGCCCAGCGGCACCGCCTGCGCGATGGGGGGCATGACATTGGGGTCGGTATATTTACCGGTGGTTGCGTCTGACATTTCATCCCTCGTTGTTGGTTTGCGCTCTATTTGGCGCATGGGCTGAATTCTGCTCATAAATGGCATATATTGCAAGAATTTTATCGAAAACACTAAATATAGTGTCGTTTTGGTTAGGTAAAATGCCGCTTTCCGGCAATATAAACCGCTTTTATTGCGCGGTCGTCCCCGAGCATAATAGTAGGGAACAGTGCTTCCCACAGGCTTTCCGCCTCGGCCACGCGCTGGGAAATGACGGGGGTAGAGGTGAGGTTCAGCACCACAATATCGGCATCAAAGCCCGCTTCGAGGTTGCCGACATGCGCGCCGATATGCAGGGCCTCGGCGCTGCCAACCGTAGCCATGTAAAGCAGTTGTGCGGGGTGCAGGGCGTCGCCGCGCAACTGGCCGATTTCGTAAGCCGAGGCCATGGTGCGCAGCATGGAAAAGCTGGAACCGCCGCCCACATCGGTGGCCAGGCCGGTGCGGATACCGGCGGCATGGGCGCGGGTGGCGTGGAACAGGCCGGAACCAATGAAGGCGTTGGAGGTCGGGCAGTGGGCGATGCTGGCACCCGCGTCGCGCAGGGCATCCCATTCCCGGTCCGACAGGTAAATCGCGTGGCCCATCACCGCCCCCGGGCCCAGCAGGCCGAAATGCTCGTAAACCGCCAGATAATCCGGCTGATCGGGAAACAGCGCCTGCACCCAGGCCAGTTCCTCGTGCTGCTCGGAAAGGTGGGTTTGCATCAGGCATTCGGGGTGCTCGGCCCAGAGCGCGCCGGTGGCCTCTAGCTGCTCCGGCGTCGAGGTCGGGGCAAAGCGCGGGGTGATCGTGTAGCTCAGGCGGCCCTTGCCGTGCCACTTGGTGAGCAGCGCCTTGCTGTCATCATAGCCCGATTGCGCGGTGTCGCGCAGGGTCTCGGGCGCGTTCCTGTCCATCATCACCTTGCCGCCGAGCATCCGCAGGCCCCGCGCCTGCGCCGCCTCAAAATAGGCCTCCACACTTTCGGGGTGGATGGTGCAATAGGCGCAGGCGGTGGTGATACCGTTGGAGAGGTTCAGGTCCAGATAGGTCTCGGCCACGCGCCGGGCATATTCCGCATCGCCAAAGCGGGATTCCTCGGGGAAGGTATAGGTGTTGAGCCAGTCTATCAGCCGTTTGCCCCAACTGGCGATAATCGCGGTTTGCGGGAAATGCGCGTGACAATCCACAAACCCCGCCATGATCAGGCTGCTGCCATGATCGGTGATTTGGGCCTGCGGGTGGGCGACTTTGAGAGCGGCGGCCTCGCCAACAGCCGAGATTTTACCATTCTCTACCAGCACCGCACCGCGGCGAATATGGCGCACCGCCGCCTCGGGCGGCATCTGCCACGGATTGCCGATAAAGCTGAAAGTCTGGCCGAGAAGGAGCTGGGGCATTGGGAGTCCTTTTTTAAGGCTTTTTCGGTTGATTTGAATCGGTTTTACCATTGAACGCGATTGTTTCACAATCACTGCCTCGATGGTAAAATAGACAGGTGGTTCGGGAAAAAGTAAAACGCTTCAGGTGCGGGAGAAAAAGCGCTCGGGGGGCATATGCGTGGAAACCGGGAAGTGGTGGGCGACCCTGGAATCGAACCAGGCATGAGTCGCCTCGAGGGAGTTACAGTCCCCTGCCACACCTTGCGGCCTGTCGCCCGAACACTTCTGTGGGGTTGGATAATCTGCCCCGCGGGTGGCGTCAATGGGCAAATCACCAAGGGGGGCAAAAAAAGGAGGCGGCGCGTCGGGCGTGGTGCAGCTTTGCGAGGGTCTGCGCGCGCCGCACCGCGAGTTTTGCCTGTGTGGCACGGGCAAAGGGCGCTGGCCACACGCGCTGCGGGTGAAGCGCGGCGCGGGTGAAATCTTGCGGGACAGAACAGGGTTTGACGCGCCGCCACCATGGCGAAGCCGAAATGCTCTCCAGCGCATCTGCGCCGGTGGCCTGCGGGCCTTAGCCGGGTTTGAGGGAGAATAACATATTGATAATACGCTATAATCAACCCAAAATTATTCTCAATCACCCTCAGGTAATAATCGACCCTACTAAACTGGTTTAGTGAGGTTAGTTTG
>JALWPC010000473.1 GCA_026995265.1 Paracoccaceae bacterium | reverse complement strand
CATTTATGCGGACCTTTGGTGCGGGCGGTAAGCTCGGAGGCCCCCACCCCATCCCCTCGGGCGGGGAAACGCTCCCCCAGAGCGTTTCCTTCTCCGCCCTCGACCCGCAAGCGGGGGAGGAGGGCGCCTGGCCGCCAGCTTCGGGCGAGGACCGATCAACCCTCCAGCCCCTTTTTCGCCTCTTCCAAAATCCTGGTGGCCTCGCTGCCCGCCAGCTTTTGGATGTCGTCCTGGTATTTCAGGATGGCCCCCAACGTGTCGGCGATCAGTTGTGGGGACAGGGCTATGGCGTCCAGCGCCAGCAGGCATTTGGCCCAGTCTATGGTTTCCGCGACGCCGGGCTTTTTGAACAGGTCTTCGGTGCGCAGGCGCTGCACAAAAGCGACGATCTCGCGGGAAAGCGCCTCGGTGGCCTCGGGGGCGCGGCTCTGCAATATATCCATTTCGCGGTCAAAATCAGGGTAATCAACCCAGTGATAAAGGCAGCGACGCTTCAGGGCGTCATGCACCTCGCGGGTGCGGTTGGAGGTGAGGATCACAATCGGCGGTTCGGGGGCGGTGATGGTGCCAAGCTCGGGGATGGTGACCTGGAAATCCGACAGGGCTTCCAAGAGGAAGGCCTCAAAGGGCTCATCCGTGCGGTCCAGTTCGTCGATCAGCAGCACGGGGGCACCGCCGTCCTGTGGCTGCATGGCCTCCAGGAGCGGGCGGCGGATGAGGAATTCGTCAGAGAAAAGCTCGGCGGACAGGGCTTTGCGCTCCACACCCTCCGTGGCCTCGGCGGTGCGAATGGCGACCATCTGGGCGGCGAAGTTCCACTCGTAAACCGCGCTGTTGGCGTCCAGCCCCTCGTAGCATTGCAGCCGGATCAGCCGCCGCCCTAGCCCGGCGGCCAGCGCCTTGGCGATCTCGGTTTTACCCACCCCCGCCTCGCCCTCCAGAAACAGCGGGCGGCCGAGTTTGAGTGACAGGAACACGACGGTGGCCAGTTCCCGCGGGCAGATATAGCCGGTTTTGGCGAGCATGGATTGGGTGGCGTCTATGGTCTCGGGCAGCATCTCACGTCCTTTTTGCGCAAGTAGACGGTGCGCGGGCGGGGGCGTCAAGCTTTTTTGCGGCGCAGGTAATTCACGATGCCCGCGATGCTGATCAAAATCCAGAACAGTTCCATCAGCGCCGAGGCGAGGTTGAAGGCGTAGACCAGCGAATAGGCCATGAACAGCGAGCCGATGAGGTTGGCGACGGGGAAGAGCAGGTCGTCGGAGTTCAGCAGGCGCATCTGGGTGGCAAAATAGGCGGCGGTGACAATGAGCGTGCCGACGGAGCCGATAAGGTCGGTGAAGGTGAGGGTGGCGAGTAGTTCGGACATGATGGTCCCCGTTTCTGGTGGCAAAGCCGGAGTTTAGCGGGTTCGGGCGGGCAAGGGAATGGTTGATATCAGGGCCGCGCATTTGTGGCATGTGGCGCCCCTTTCTTAAGCCGCTTCACTGTTTATTCGCCTAGGTTAATAAAAAGTGGCAAACTGGAAATAAAACAAAGAAAACAATATGATGACTGTGTGTTAGGCTGGAAAAATCCGAACAGATTTTTGGCCGCATATCTGCGCTGATCCAGCCCTTTTCCAGCCTTTGCAAAAGGCCAGGAGCTTCGGGCAACCCGCCCCCTATATCCAGATTGTGATTTCTGAAGCTCGCCGTTGTCTGTTACCCTGCACCCAAAAGGAGCGCTTATGAAAAACGTGGTCTATATTGCCCTTAGCCTTGCCACCGTGGCGGCGCTGCATTTCTCGGGCGTATTGGACAACCTTAACCTCACCCATCCGGTGTGGCGGGATAACGCCAGGCTTTATGGCAGCCTCGGCGGCGCGGCTCTGTCGGCGGGGCTGTTCTGGGCCTGCGCCGCCAAGCCGCGATTGGGGCGCTGGCTGGAGCGGCTGGTGATGCTGGGGTTTCTTGGGGCGCTGGCGCTGACGCTGACCAGCGCGCGCAGCTTCATCATGGCGGCGGATTATGACCCCGTGGCGATTGCGCGCTGGCACATGGGCTCTTACGGGGTGTTTGCCCTTTTTGTGCCTTCACTGGCGGCATTGTTGGCAAAGTTAAGGGCCTTTTGAATTGGCCCGCGGTATCGGGCATCGGGTGCGCAACTTACCCTGAGCGTAAAAGTCTGCTTTTGGGAATATCATGTTAAGGTAGAGTAATGCGCCTCTCTTATCGGGTCATTTCCGGCTGATAAGATAACTACTAACCTAGGTTAGTAGTTATGAGAAAGCCATTAAAACCATTAAATATCAATAATATATAATGATGTTAAACGATAAACTATCTAAAATGGGGGAGTCTTGCAACGGCAATCAAAGATAGCAAACATAATAATGCAGATATTCACCCTCTGAGCAATCTGGGTGAAAACCGCTCAGGTCGCGCAAGGCTAATTTCATCTGCCGCCCCCCAAGAATCATAGGCAAGGGCGGGCAGGGCTGATAGATTTGGCCGATGCGACGCTTTGATGCCATTTCCTTTGATATTGACCAAACGCTGATTGATTTCGCGGCGATGCGAAAGCGGGCGCTGCAAGCGGTGTCTGGCCAACTGGCGGCGCAATTCGGCGTGGCTATCAGCGCGGCGGGGCTTCAGGCGGCGCGGGATAGGGTGGCTGCGGCGAGCCCCAACACGGCGCGCCCGATGCTCGATATGCGAAGGCAGTCTTTCGAGCGCATTCTGGTGCGTGCCGGAAAAGCCCCGCGCCATGCCGAGGCCTTGCTTGAAACCTTTACGGCCGCGCGGTTTGGCGCGGTTCAATTCATGCCCGGGGCGCTCGACCTGCTGGCGGCCCTGCCGGATGACATTAAGAAAATAGCTCTTACCAACGGAAACTCCGACCCGCGCAAGCTCGGCTTTGGCGGGCATTTCGACACCGTCATTCTCGGCGAGGCCTATCCGTTCAAAAAACCGGACAAGCGGTTGTTTCTTGCGGCGCTGGCGGCGGCGGGGCTGGGCGATGCGCGGCGGGTGCTGCACGTGGGGGATTCGCTGGTGAATGATGTGCAGGGGGCCAACGGGGCGGGGATGGTCTCGGTTTGGTATAACCCTAAGCGCCGCCCCTCGCATGGCTCTATTCGGGCAGCTCACTGCGTGGTGCATCTGCGCGAGGTGTCCGATATTTTGAGCGCCGGCGTAATCAAGGATTGCAAGGCGGCAAGAGCGGGTGTTGAATAGCACGAAACCCAAGGGGGCGTGGATGCAGAATTATGACAACACCACAGAGATTGCGCTTAGCTGGCTGGCGGCGGGCAAATCCGTGGCGCTGGCGACGGTGATTGAAACATGGGGCTCGGCCCCGCGCCCGGTGGGCAGCCAATTGGTAATTTCCGGTGAGGCGGAGATCATGGGGTCGGTCTCGGGTGGCTGCGTGGAAGGGGCGGTGGTCGAGGAAGCCCTGGAGGCGCTGGAAAGCGGGGATTGCGCGGTGCTGGACTACGGCGTGGCCGATGAAGACGCCTTTGCTGTGGGGCTGGCGTGCGGGGGCAATATCCGCATATTGGTGGAGCCGGTGGGCGTGGGGCAGGGGCCGGAGGTGGCCCTGCTGGAGGCGCTGGCGGCGCGGCGGGCGGCGCGGGCGGCGGTGGCCTATAGCGTGAACCTGCAAAGCTGGGAGCGGCGCTTGCTGGGGCCTTCGGATGCGCTGGCCGAGGGCCGCTTTATTACCGATAAATCGGGGCTGGAGGGCGACTGGTTCATCGCCATTCACAACCCGCCCCTGCGGATGGTGATCGTCGGCGCGGTGCATATCGCCCAGCCCCTGGTGCAAATGGCCCGCCTTTGCGGCTTTGACATCACCCTGAACGACCCGCGCGAGGCCTTTGCTTCCGAGGTCCGCTTCCCCGGGGAAACCCTGCTGCATGACTGGCCCGATGCGGCGCTGGCCACGCTGGCGCTGGACGCCCGCACGGCGGTCATCACCCTCAGCCACGACCCGAAAATCGACGACCCGGCGATCATCGAGGCCCTCAAGGCGCCGGTGTTCTACCTCGGCTGCCTCGGCTCCACCCGCACCCATGCCAAGCGGCTGGCGCGGCTGGAGGCAGCGGGGGTGGCGGCCGCGGACATCGCCCGCATCCACGCCCCCGTGGGGGCCGATATTGGCGCGAAAACCCCCGCTGAAATCGCCGTCTCCATCAT
>JALWPC010000472.1 GCA_026995265.1 Paracoccaceae bacterium | reverse complement strand
CATCATGGAAGGCTTCATCAAGCTGCGCATTCCGGCATGGGCACGGCGGCTGGTGACGCGCGGCATCGCCGTGGTCCCCGCCGTGATCGCGGTGTTTTTCTACGGCGACAGCGGCACGGCGCGCCTGCTAGTGCTCAGCCAAGTGGTGCTCAGCCTGCAACTCCCCTTTGCCGTGGTGCCGCTGGTGCTGTTTACGGCGCAAAAGGGGCGGATGAACGGGCTGCAAGCGCCGCGCTGGATGAGCCTTGCGGCGTGGCTGATCGCGATTGTGGTGATCACGCTGAACATAAAGCTGATTTATGATGTGGCGACGGGCGCGGTGGCGCTATAGCGTGCAACGTCGGGCGCCGCACCCAGCCAGCTTGCCTTTGGCTCAAGGGGGCTAAAGCCCCCGTCGCCAAAGGCACATTTTTTGCAAGCAAAAAACGGGGAGGCCCTGACGGGCGGTGGCCTCGGCTTCGCCTCGGTGGCGCAAGTGGCGAGCGCAGAGGACAACGGGCGGCATAGCCGCCCCGCGCCGACGAGGTGGCCCGGTTGTGCGCGCAATTCTGCCTCCATATCCTTGCGGGCAGGGTCGCCGAGGAGGCGCGCGCCCGGCGCGGATGGGCGCGTTGGGGGTTTTCAATCCCGCGCCCCCGTGCTAGATGCGCCCCAGCATGTAACGGGGCCGCACCGGCCCGCTTATAAGGACCATCACCATGGCTATTCAACGCACATTTTCCATCATCAAACCCGACGCCACCAAGCGCAACCTGACCGGCAAGATCATTGCCAAATTCGAGGAGGCCGGCCTGCGGGTCGTGGCTTCCAAGCGCATTCAGCTCACCCTGGCCCAAGCCCAGCAATTTTACGGCGTGCACAAGGATCGCCCCTTCTTTGACGAGCTTTGCGAATTCATGATTTCCGAGCCGATTGTGGTGCAGGTGCTGGAAGGCGAAGACGCGATTGCGAAAAACCGTGAAGTGATGGGCGCTACTAATCCCGCCGATGCCGCCGAAGGCACCATCCGCAAGGAATTTGCGCTTTCCATCGGGGAAAACTCCGTGCACGGCTCGGACGCACCGGAAACCGCCGCTGAAGAAATCGCTTTTTTCTTTTCCGGCCTGGAACTGGTCGGCTAATCTGCCGCTCTGACCCCCAACAAATCAAGGGCCGCTTCGATTTCGGAGCGGTCTTTTTTGTGGCTCTGCGCCTTGATCGCGTCAAAGCGCTTGCGCAGGGCGGCCTTTTCGGCGCCTTGGCAGTCATTCCACGGGCGGCCTTGCAGGCCCATCACAAGACTGTAATAACCGATGAAATGGGGCTTTCTGCCCGTGGCCAGCAGGCGGGCATAGGCGACGTCCGGTCCAAGGGCGCGGAGCTCTTCGGCGGTTTCAATCCCCGCCCGCGCAAAGCTTTTATCAGAGGCGGGGCCGAGGTTGCGGATGCTGGAAACCGGCTCAGCCATGGGCGCGCCTCACCGCATTGTCAAAGCTCTTTTCGGCCGCCTGCCACGCTTCGCCCTCGGGGTAGCTCAGCAGCGTCGGGAGGAGCTGGTCGGAGAAATCCTCGGAGGCCTCGCGGGGGAGCAGCGAGGGGAGGTTGTCAATCGAGGTGATCTCTACGCCGCCTGCAAGCGCTTCAAAGGGGGCATCCCATGTGCTTGGAGCGCTGTAAATCGGCAGGGGGTTGAAGCTGGAAAACGGGTCGCAGGAGACGTCAGAGATCATCCGCAGCCTGCCCTGGCCGAGGTCCTCGGGGCGCAAAAGCAGCAGGCCCGGGCCGGTCATCAGCACGCAATTGACGAGGAGATCGTGGCTCAGAAGAGCGGCGCGGTCCAGATTGCGGGTTTCCTCCACGTCCCATTGTGTGACGGTGTAGCCTGCGAGCTTGAGCGCCTCCACCGCGCCTTGGCCGGAGCGGCCTTTGGCCCCGATGACAATGGCGGTTTTATGGCTGGCGAGGCCCCGCAGGATGGCTTCGACTTCGGCGCGGCGCTCAAAGCTGGAAACGCCGCGCTCGGGGCCCGGCTTGCCTGCCGCTTTGCTGAGTTGCCGCCATGCGGCCAGCGCCGCGCCCATCCAGCCGGCCCAATAGCCAAAAGCGGCGACGCGGCGGCCACCAACCGTGAGGTATTCAAGGTCATACAAGCGCCCGCCGCCCTTGGTGAAGCGGGCGATCTCATGCTGCCAGCCGGATTGCTCCTTAAACAGGTGGGCGAAGTGGATGAAGGGATTGCGCAGCGCGGCGGGGGTGTCGGGCAGCTCTTTCAGGCCCAGAATGGTGGTGCTGGCGGGGGCCGCCCGCCATGACCCCGCGGGGATGATCTCGCAGCCCGCTGCCGCGTAGTCGGCATCGGGGAAGATGCGCCGGTCGCTGTGCTCTACGGCGATGTCAAAGCCCGCCGCGCGCAGGGCTTTGGCGTTTTTCGGGGTCAGTGGCGTGCGCCGCTCGGTGGGGCGGGCTTCAGAACGGAGGATGAATTTCATCGGGGAACCCTTTACTTTTGCGCCGCCATGCTAGGAGGCTGGAGGGCAAAACTCAAGCGCCGGATGGGGCCAGCATCAGCTTGCTGCGGTCCCCCATTGCAAAGCGCCGGAGCACTGCCGGATAGAGCTTATGCTCCATCGGCAGCAGCCGCGCGGCGAGGGTTTCCGGCGTGTCGCCCGCCTGCACCGGAATCACCGCCTGGCCAAGGATGGGCCCGCCGTCGAGCTCGCCGGTGACCTCGTGCACGGTGCAGCCATGCACCGCCATACCCGCATCGAGCGCCCGCTGGTGGGTGTGAAGCCCCCGAAACAGCGGCAGGATCGAGGGGTGGATGTTGAGCATCTTCCCCTGCCAGCGGGTAATGAACCCGGGTGTGAGGATGCGCATGAAGCCCGCAAGGCAGATGATGTCTGGCCGGGCGGCGGTGAGGGCCTCGGTGAGCGCCGCCTCAAAGGCGGGGCGGTTGCCCTTATAGGGGCGGTGGTCAATGCAGGCGGTGGGGATGTTGCGGGCGGCGGCTTTGGTCAGCCCCCCCGCCGATGGATTATTGGCCAGCACCAGCACCGGTTCGGCGGGGTGGTCGGCTTCCATATCCCGCACCAGCGCCTCCATATTGGAGCCGCTGCCGGAGATCAGGATCGCCACCCGCTTTTTCATGAAAGCGCACCCGTATAGCTCACACCTGCGCCCCTGGTGACGGTGCCGATGCGGGTAACGGTCTCGCCATGGGCGGCAAAGATTTCCGCGAGGGCGGCGGCGCGATCAGAAGCAACAATCGCCACCATGCCGATGCCGCAGTTGAAGGTTTTGAGCATCTCGGCCTCATCCAGTCCCGCTTGCTCGGCCAGCCATCTGATCACCGGCGGCAAGGCCCAGGCGGAGAGGTCCACCGCTGCCCCCAGCCCCTCGGGCAGGGCGCGGGGGAGGTTTTCGGTCAACCCGCCGCCGGTGATATGGGCGAGCGCATGGAGGCCGCCTGCCCGGTGGGCGGCAAGGCCAGCGCGGACATAAAGGCGGGTGGGGGTGAGCAGGGCCTCACCCAGGGATTCGGGGCTGAAGGGGGCGGGGGCGTCCCAGCCCAGCCCCGAGTGCTCAACGATTTTGCGCACCAGAGAGTAGCCGTTGGAATGCACACCGGAAGAGGCCAGCCCCAGCAGCACGTCGCCCTCAGAAACGCCCGCGGGCAGGCTGTTGCCCCGCTCCATCGCGCCAACGCTAAAGCCCGCGAGGTCAAAATCGCCCTTGGCATACATGCCGGGCATTTCGGCGGTTTCGCCGCCCACAAGGGCCGAGTTGCTTTGGGTGCAGCCCTCGGCAATGCCAGCAACCACCGCCGCCGCCTCGGCCACGTCAAGCTTTCCGGTGGCGAAATAATCGAGGAAAAACAGCGGCTCGGCCCCCTGGCAGACCAGATCATTGACGCACATGGCGACGAGATCAATGCCCACCGTGTTCAGAATGCCGGTCTCAATGGCGATGCGCAGCTTGGTGCCCACCCCATCAGTGGCGGCCACCAGAACAGGGTCTTTATACCCCGCCGCCTTGAGGTCAAACATGGCGCCAAAGCCGCCCAGCCCATCCATAACGCCCGGGCGTTTGGTGGCGGCGGCGGCGGGTTTGATCCGGTCCACCAGGGCGTTCCCCGCCGCGATGTCCACGCCTGCATCGGCATAGGTCAGGCCGTTTTCGGGGTGCGCCATGTCGGTCATCCTCTGCTGC
>JALWPC010000471.1 GCA_026995265.1 Paracoccaceae bacterium | reverse complement strand
CACCGAGCCCGCCGCCCCCGCCGCGGTGGCCCCCGTGGCCAGCACGCCGGTTGAACCGGACCTGCCCGCGGGCACCAGTTTCAAATCCCAAACCGTGCGCGAGGCCATTCGGGACGCCATGGCCGAGGAAATGCGCCGCAACCCCGATGTGTTCCTGATGGGCGAAGAGGTGGCCGAATATCAGGGCGCTTATAAGGTCAGCCAGGGCCTGCTGGAGGAATTCGGCCCCAAGCGGGTGATTGATACGCCCATCACCGAACATGGCTTCACCGGCGTAGCCGTGGGCGCGGCCTTCGCCGGCCTCGCCCCGATTGTGGAATTCATGACATGGAATTTCGCCATGCAGGCGATTGACCAAATCATCAATTCCGCCGCCAAAACCCGCTATATGTCCGGCGGGCAAATGACCTGCCCGATTGTGTTTCGCGGCGCCAACGGGGCCGCCGCCCGCGTGGGCGCGCAGCACAGCCAGGATTACGCCACGTGGTATGCCCAGGTGCCGGGCCTCAAGGTGGTGATGCCCTATTCCGCTAGCGACTATAAAGGCCTGATGAAATCCGCCATTCGCGACCCGAATCCGGTGGTGGTGCTGGAAAACGAAATCCTTTACGGGCGCAGCTTTGACGTGCCCGAAATCGAGGATTACACCGTGCCCATCGGTAAGGCCCGCATCTGGCGCGAGGGGGGCGACGTGACGATTGTCAGCTTCGGCATTGGCATGCAATATGCGCTGGAAGCGGCGGACAAGCTCGCCGAAGAGGGGATCTCGGCAGAGGTGATCGACCTCAGAACCCTGCGCCCGATGGACACTGAAACCGTGATCAACAGCGTGATGAAAACCAACCGTTGCGTGACCGTCGAAGAGGGCTTCCCCGTCTGCTCTATCGGCAGCTATGTGTCCTCGGTGATCATGCAGGAAGCCTTTGACTACCTCGACGCGCCGGTGATCACCTGCACCGGAAAAGACGTGCCCATGCCCTATGCGGCCAACCTTGAAAAGCTGGCGCTGGTGACCACCGAAGATGTGATTACCGCCGTTAAATCAGTGACTTACCGTTAGGAGCGGACCATGCCCATTAATATTCTCATGCCCGCGCTGTCCCCCACCATGGAAGAAGGCACGCTGGCCAAATGGCTGGTGAAGGAGGGGGATACGGTGGCCAGCGGCGACGTGCTCTGCGAGATCGAAACCGACAAGGCGACGATGGAATTCGAAGCCGTGGACGAAGGCGTGATCGGCAAGATCATCGTGAGTGATGGCACCGAGGGCGTAAAGGTGAACGCCCCGATTGCGGTGCTGCTGGAAGAGGGCGAAAGTGCTGACGATATTTCCGACGCCCCGGCAAAGGCGGATGCGCCCGCACCCGCCAAAGCGGCGGTAGAGATGCCGACCCCCGCGCCCAAGGCCCCCGTTCTCCCCAAGGGCGAGCGCATCTTCGCCTCGCCTCTGGCCCGCCGGATGGCCGCGCAAAAAGGCCTCGACCTTGCCACCCTCACCGGCTCCGGCCCCAGGGGGCGCATTGTGAAGGCGGATGTCGAAAACGCTTCCGCGGCGCCCAAAGCCGAGGCCCCCGCCCCTGCCCCGCAAAGCGCCGACGCCAACACGGTTATGGCCATGTATGCCGACCGGGAGTTCACCGAAATGCCGCTGGACGGGATGCGCAAAACCATTGCCGCGCGCCTGACCGAAGCCAAGCAGACCATCCCGCATTTCTACCTGCGCCGCGAGATTTTGCTCGACGCGCTGCTGGCCTTCCGTAGCGAGATCAACAAGGGTCTCGCGGGCCGGGGTATCAAGCTTTCTGTCAATGATTTCATCATCAAAGCCTGCGCCATGGCCCTGCAGGAGGTGCCCGATTGCAACGCCGTCTGGGCCGGTGACCGCATCCTGAAGCTCAAGCCCTCCGATGTGGCCGTGGCCGTAGCGGTGGAAGGCGGGCTGTTTACCCCGGTGCTGCAGGATGCGGAGTCCCGCACCCTGTCCAGCCTGTCGGCGGAGATGAAAGACCTCGCCACGCGGGCACGGGAGCGCAAGCTGGCCCCGCATGAGTATCAGGGCGGCAGCTTTGCCATTTCCAACCTCGGGATGATGGGGATCAGCAATTTTGATGCGGTGATCAACCCGCCCCATGGCTCAATTCTGGCCGTGGGGGCCGGGGAGAAAAGGCCGGTGGTGAATGCCGAAGGCGCGCTTGATGTGGCCACGGTGATGTCGGTGACCCTCTCGGTTGACCACCGCGTGATCGACGGAGCCTTAGGCGCGCAATTCCTGGCCGCTGTGAAGCGAAACCTCGAAAATCCGGTGGCGATGCTGGCGTAGGGCGGGCTTCAGCCCGCCACCCTACCCGTTCAACAACTGGTCCATCTCGTTGGAGGGCTGATCACACCCCGCCTCGCCCACAACCTTGGCCGGAACTCCGGCCACGGTTTTGCACGGCGGCACATCCCGCAGCACCACCGAGCCCGCCGCCACCCGTGAGCAATGGCCGATATGGATATTCCCCAGCACCTTCGCCCCCGCGCCCAGCAACACCCCGTCGCCGATTTTCGGATGCCGGTCCTCGTCTTCCTTGCCGGTGCCCCCCAGCGTGACCGCGTGCAGCATCGAGACGTTATCCCCCACCACCGCCGTTTCGCCAATCACGATCGAATGGGCATGATCAATCATCAACCCCTTGCCGATCTCCGCCGCCGGGTGGATATCGATCCCGAACACTTCCGAACTGCGCATCTGGGCGAAATAGGCCATATCATGGCGGCCCTGCTGCCACAGCCAATGGGCCACGCGATGGGCCTGCACCGCCAGAAACCCCTTGAAATACAAGAGCGGCTCGATGCTGCGGTGGCAGGCCGGGTCCCTGTCGAGCACCGCGCCAATATCCGCCCGCGCCGCCTCGCCCAGCGCCGGCGCGGCCCCGTAGGCCTCCACGCACACCTCGTTGACCACGCTTTCGGTCATATCCCCCGAGGCCAGCTTTTGCGCAATCCGGTAGGAGAGCGCCGATTCAAGGGTTTTATGGTGCAGCACCGCGCCATAAACCACCCCCGCCATGGCGGGCTCGGCGGCAATAATCGCCTGCCCCTCGGATTTAATCGCGTCCCAAACCGGGTCTACCGCGCTCAGCTTTGGCTTTTTCTGGGCCATCATCTCACTCCAATGCCGATTTTTCTGGCGTTTGGCCTATTAAATCATAGCATAGGGGGTGGATTACAAGCCATTTCGGGGATTTTTTATGGATGAGGGCACAAAAAGCCGTTACCGGCAGCGGCTGGAAGCCCGCCTCAGCGCCCTTCAGGCGGAAAGCGGGGCCAATGCCGAGGCGCGCGAAATCGTAACGCTGGACCAGCAATCCGTGGGCCGTCTCTCGCGCATGGATGCCATGCAACAACAGGCCATGGCCAAGGCCACCCACGCCCGCCGCGAGGTCGAAACCCGCCAACTCAAAGCCGCCCTTCAGCGGCTTTCCGAGGGCGAATACGGGTATTGCGAGGCTTGCGGCGAGTCGATCCCCGAAACGCGGCTGGCTATCGCGCCAACCGCCACCAAATGCGTGACCTGTGCGCGGTCATAGGCTCTAAAAAATTGAAATTATTTCGGCAGGAAACCATCGACAAACTGAGCCAGATCAGCCGCATCAATTGGACGACCTGCTTTATAGTTCGTCCGTCCACCGCAAGCGCACCCACCCCGAAGCCACCGTCCCGGCCCTCTGCCCACCCGCACCTTACACAGCCCGCGGCACGCTCAGCTCCACGTAATGCACGCACAGCCGCACGGTGCCGCCGGTCAGCGTCCCCGCATCGGGGGTGATCACCAGCGGGGTGTCGGCGTAATAGGTCTGCGGCTGCCCGCTCAACCCCTTGGCCCAGGCGTTCAGCCCCAGCCCCAGCCCCGAGCCATAGCGGTTCACCGAGCCCGCGACGCCAAGCTGCCAACTGGCAATGCCGGTGCCGGTAATGGCCGAGGTCACCCGCCCCGTGACCCCCACCACCTGCGCGCCGTTGGGAATCACATTCACCGTTGTGGAACTGGCCCCGGCGGTGATCACATGGTCAATCTCAGCCACCCGCCAATGGGTGCCCGCGCCGCCCGGGCTCACCACCACCGCATCGCTCTGCCAGTCCGCGCCGTCATATACCACCGCTTCCGCCGTCGTTTCATCCCAGCCGCGCCAGCCCAGCTTGGGCA
>JALWPC010000470.1 GCA_026995265.1 Paracoccaceae bacterium | reverse complement strand
GTGATGACCTCGCCGCCAAGGGTGCGGGAAATCATCTTGCGTAATCTTGTAAGCCGCGACTTTTCATAGGGCGCGCCGTCAGAATCCTGAATCCAAAATACCGCCGTCGCCAGCCCGTCGGAGCTGGTATAGGTGCGCGCGTCCACCACATTGGCGCCCACCAGCGCCAGGGCCCCCGCGAGGCGGGCAAACAGGCCCGGGTGGTCGTGCATGACAAAACAGGCGCGGGTGGCGTCGCGCTCGGCATCGGCCTTGATGTCAGAGATGAAGGGCTCGTCGCCAAGCTTCTTGATTAGCTTGGCAAACACCTTTTGCGTGGCGGTATCCAGCCCCAGCCAATAGGGGGTATAGTGGCGCTCCAGCTCCACCATGATCTCGGCTTTGGTCCAGCTTTTCAGCGCGGCGGCCAGCGCCGAGCGGGCCTCGTCTTCTCGCTGGGACTGGCTTTGGGCCTGCGCGCCGCCGGTCAGCAGCTCGTGGGTCGAGGCGTAAAGCTGGCGCAAAAGCATGGCTTTCCAGTTGTTCCACACGTCCGGCCCGACGCCGCGAATATCGCACACCGTGAGCACCAGCAAAAGCTTGAGCCGCGTCACCGATTTCACCTGTTTGGCAAAATCCTGCACCGTGCGCTGGTCGGAAATATCGCGCTTTTGCGCCACGTCGGACATCAAGAGATGGTGGCGCACCAGCCATTCCACCAGCTCGCTATCGGCCGAGTGAAAGCCAAGGCGCGGGCACAGCTTGGCCGCAATCCGCGCGCCCACCACCTCGTGAGCCTCCTCGCGGCCCTTGCCGATGTCATGCAGCAGCAGGGCCACATAGAGCACCTTGCGGTTGATCCCCGCCTTCAGGATTTCCGAGGAAACCGGCAGGTCCTCCACCAGCCCCTGTTGTTCTATCTTGTAGAGGTTGGAAATGCACTGGATGGTGTGCTCGTCCACCGTGTAGCTGTGATACATGTTGAATTGCATCATCGCCACAATCCGCCCGAATTCGGGAATGAACGCCCCCAGAACGCCCAGCTCGTTCATGCGGCGCAGGGCGCGCTCCGGGTTGTTGTGGGAAAGCAGAAGGTCCAGAAATATCCGGTTGGCCTCGGGATTGTTGCGGAAATCATCATCAATCAGGTGCAGGTTGCGGGCGATCAGGCGCATGGCGTTGGGGTGAATCAGAATGCCGGAGCGCAGCCCCTCTTCATAAAGCCGCATGAAGTTGATCGGATCAGACAAGAAAGCCTTCTGGTCCACCACATCCAGGCGGCCATCGCGCAGGGTATAGCCCCGGGGCGTGCCGTCACGTCCCCAGCTAAAGGCGCTTTTGAGCCAGCGGCCAATGCTCGGCTTGGCCTTTACGTGGCGCGCCTCAAGGTCGGTGAGGAAAATCCGCGTCAACTCGCCCACATGGGTGGCGTGGCGGAAATAGCGCTGCATAAAGCGCTCGACGCCGCGCATTCCGGCGCTGTCTTCAAAGCCCAGCACCTTGGCGAGGTCCACCTGCATGTTGAAGCTCAGCTTTTCGGAAGCGCGCTTGTTGAGCAGGTGCAAATGGGTGCGCACCGTCCACAAAAAGGCCTCGGCCTCGATGAAGGTGGTGCATTCATCCTTGGTGAGCATCCCCGCCGCCACGAGGTCCTCCGGCCCGCCCGCGTGGTTGATATATTTTGCGATCCAGAACAGGGTTTGCAGGTCGCGCAAGCCCCCCTTGCCTTCCTTCACGTTGGGCTCCACCACATAGCGGGCATCGCCGTTTTTCTTGTGCCGCTCGGTGCGTTCCGTAAGCTTGGCTTCGATAAAATCCGACGCGGTGCCCTCGAAAAGCTCTTTCCACAGGCGCGCGTCCAGCTCCTCGGCCAGCGCTTTGTCGCCGCAGATATAGCGCTGCTCCAGAAGCGCGGTGCGGATGGTGTAATCCTCGCGCCCGAGGCGGATGCAATCATTCACCGTGCGGGTGGCGTGGCCGACCTTCAGGCGCAGGTCCCACAGGGTGTAGAGCACGCTTTCAATCACGCTCTCGCCCCATGCGGTTTGCTTGTAGGGGGTGAGGAACAGAAGGTCTATGTCGGAATAGGGGGCCATCTCGGCGCGCCCGTAGCCGCCCACCGCCACAAGGCTTAGGCGCTCGGATGAGGTGGGGTTATAGACGGGGTGCAGGTGCTGCATGGTGGTGGCAAGGGCCTGGCGGACCACCTGGTCAGCCAGCCACGCATAGGCGCGGGTGGCGCTTCGGCCCTGAAAGGGGTCATCCTCCAGCGCCGCTTCGATCACCGCGCGCCCCTTGGCCATGCGGGCTTTTAGCACCTCCACCAAAATGGCGCGAATCTCGGTTTTGTCTTTGGCGGAAAAGAGCTTGTCGGTCAGCTCGGCTGCCACCGCCGCTGCGTCCCAAATGTCACTGGGCGCGCCGATCAGCCCGCCCAGCGTGAGGTCTTTGTTGCTGAAATCCAACACTAGCTGCCAGCACCGCCAAAGCTGCGGGGGGCGGGGGAGATCATGGTGGCCACGCCGTTATCCACCTGCATAATCGCCAGACCGCGCTCGTTGGTGCCATCGGGCTTAAAGCGGAACACACCGGTGACGCCGGCGAAGCCCGCCGGGTCTGTCAGGCGCTCGGGGGAAAAGGCATTGGCATCCCCCGCCGCCCGTGCGGCGTTGATCATGGCCCCGACAGCGGCAACGCCGTCATAGGCCAGCCCCGCCAGACGGTGGGCTTCAATGCCATAGGCAAGCTGGTAGCGGGTGTTGAACTCCAGCGTCAGGGCCGGGTCGGGCACCGCAAACCAGCCGCCTTGCAGGCTCGGGGTCACCAGCACCTCGTTGGAACTGTCCCAGCGGCTCAGCCCCATGAACTGCGCATCGCGCTTGGTGCGGAAGTGGTTGGAGGCCAGCGACGCGGTAATGAAACCAAGGCCCCGCAGCGGGGAATCGGTGAAAAACACCGCGTTGGAATTGCTGGCCCGCAGGGTATCGGCAATGCCGGAAGCGGCCTCGCCCATGGCGGCGATGTTCAGCGGGTAGGACACGGCGGTGGTCAGGTTGGCGCCGTTGCGGGCAATCGCGCGTTCGACCGCACCCTTGCCGGACTCACCCGAGACCCCTTCCTGATACACAATCGCCATATTGGTTTTGCCCTCGGACACCGCCTGGCGCACCAGTCTGTCGGCGATGGTGTCAAAGGTGATGCCCATAATATAGACATTCCCCCCCGCCACCGCCGTGGTGTTGGAAAAGCTCAGCACGTTAACCCCTGCCTGTGCCGCAATAGGGGCAACGGCGGCGGTCGAGGCGCTGTAAAGCGGGCCGACCATGATTTGCGCCCCATCGGCCACGGCGCGGGTGGCGGCGGCGGCGGCCATTTCGGCATTGCCGCCGGTTTCATACACCCGCAGGTCGATATTGGCACCGCTCACATCCTGCACCGCCATTTTGGCGGCATTCACCAGATTTTGCGCCAGTTGCTCGGTGGTGTCGTTGCCCGAGGCCAGCGGCACCATCAGGGCGACCACCACCGGTTGGTTCGGGTCCACCGCAGCCGTCGGGCCAGCAAAATTGACCGGCCCGCAGGCGGCAAGGCCGAGGGCGGCCACGGCCCAGAGGGCGGGTTTTTTCAGCGTTGAAAACATTCGGTTCAGAAATGACATGGGGCCTCACAAGGGTATAAACATGGACTCGATCAAACCGACAGGGTAAAGCCTGCGCAGAATGATGTAAACGACTCGATAAGGGCAAGTTAGCACATGGGCGGCATTTCTCCAAAACTCGGCGCGGGGCTTTATCTCGTGGCGACGCCCATCGGCACGGCGGCGGATATAACCCTTCGGGCGCTGGATATTTTGCGCAATGCCGATGTGCTGGCCGCCGAGGATACCCGCCAGGCGCGCAAGCTGATGGAGATTCACAGCCTGGCGCTGAATGGCCGCCCGTTGCTGCCCTATCACGACCATAACGGCGCTTCGATGCGCCCGAAGCTGGTGTCGGCGGTGCAGCAGGGCAAGGCGGTGGCCTATGTGTCCGACGCTGGCACGCCGCTGATTGCTGACCCCGGCTACCAACTGGCAACGGCGATGATCGGGGCGGGCCTGCCTGTGACCGCCGCCCCTGGCGCCTCGGCGGTGCTGACCGCGCTCTCATTGGCGGGGCTGCCTACCGACCGCTTTTTGTTTGCGGGGTTTCCCCCCGTCAAGAAAAGCGCGCGGCTGGGCTTTTTCAGGGAATTTTCCGCCGTGCCCGCCACGCTGGTTTTCTATGAAGCGCCGCGCAGACTGGGCGAAAGCCTGGCCGCCATGGCCGAGGTGTTCGGCGACCGTCCGGCGGCGCTTTGCCGGGAACTGACAAAGAAATTCGAGGAGGTGCGGCGGGGCAACCTGCGGGCACTGGCCGACTATTACGCCACGGCCCCCGTTCCCAAGGGCGAGGCGGTGGTGGTGGTCGGCGCTCCGCTGAAGGTGGCCGCCACGCCCGAGGCCATTGACGCGGCCCTGATCGAAGCCTTGAAGCACAACCGTGTGAAGGACGCCGCGGCCGAGGTGGCCGCGGCCTTTGACCTGCCGCGCAAGCCCCTATACCGGCGGGCGCTGGAGCTGGGGCGGTCATGAGCCGAGGCCGCACCGCCTTTCACAATGGTATGGCCGCCGAAGATGCCGCCGCCCGCGCCTATGAGGCCCGCGGTGGTAAGGTGCTGGCGCGGCGCTGGAAGGTGCCCGAGGGCGAGATTGACCTGATCGTGAATCTGGACGGCGTGACTATTTTTGTTGAGGTAAAGTCCCGCAAAACCATCGCAGCAGCTCTGGAGGCCCTGCGCCCCGCACAACAGGCACGTCTGGTCGCCTGCGCCGAGCAATATTTGGCAAAATTTTCAGACCTGAACGCGGCCTGTCGATTCGACCTTGCCGCAATAGACCACACAGGCTGTGCGGAAATTGTGGAAAACATCTTAAGTTGAAAATGCGACCTTGGGTAAACTCTAAACTGCATGTATAGTTGGGTAATTTTTCGCGACAAAATCTACGAAATTATGTTTTATGCAGTAAAAACAATAGGATAAGTATTAGCCATAAAGTTTAGCCACATTGACTTTGCAACTCTTTTAACAGAAATTTTGCATGCGCGTCCGCCGTCACGGGCGCGCACCTTTTGTGAGTTTTGACATGTAAATGGAGTTTTGTAATGGTTTCTTTTGTGCAGCCGACCCCCGCTGTGATCGCCGGAATTTTCGCTACTGTTTTTGGGGTCGTTTCGGGCAGCGCCGGTTCCGCGCAATCCATATCGGATGACGACTACCTGTCGGCCCTTGATACCATGGTCGTTGATATGGACCTTGCGGGGATTGCCACCCAGACCTTTGAAACCCAAACCGTTGTCGCCCCGAAACTGGCAGATGTGACGGGTCAGGTGGCCTCCTGCGAAGAGTTGCTGGCGCAGGCGGAAGAATCGGGTGTGCCTATCGAGATTTTCGGTGAAGGCAGCACCATGACCGGTGAAGAGCTCGCGGCGCTTTCCAAGTGCCGGATGGACAATACAGGGGTGGTTGTCGGCTACCTGATGAACGGCTCCTGAGCCTTAGGAAAACTTGTCTTTGAGGCGTTGCAGCGGCGTGCGGGATTCCGCTTCCGGCGCGGCCGACGCCGGGGCCTCCGGTTTTGGCTTTCGTTGGCCGGTTGACGGGCGCGGCGGGTTGAGCCGCAGGGCAATGGCGTTGAGAAACTTCGCCCCTTCGCCCGCCGCAAGATGGCCAATACCCTCTTCAATGCCGCGCAACAGGTCTTGCAGCCAATCTTCGTCGGATTTGGCGAAATCATGCAGCACATAGCGGGCGACCTTGTCTTTATGGCCGGGGTGGCCGATGCCAAGGCGCACACGGTGATAGTCCAGCCCGATATGCTGATGGATCGAGCGCAACCCGTTATGCCCCGCATGGCCGCCGCCGGTTTTGAGCCGCACCTTGCCGGGCGCAAGGTCCAGCTCGTCATGAAATACGGTAACATCGTCTGGCGTGAGCTTGTAAAAGCGCATGGCCTCGCCGACGGATTGGCCGGAAAGGTTCATAAAGGTGGCGGGCTTCAGCAAGATCACCTTTTCAGAGCCAATGCGCCCCTCGGAAATTTGCCCCTGAAATTTGGACTTCCACGGAGAAAACCCCGATTCGGCAATGCGGTCCACCACCATAAAGCCGATATTGTGCCGGTTCCGACTGTATTTCCTGCCCGGGTTTCCGAGGCCGACGAAGAGTTTCATTGAATCTGCTCGCCCGAAAGCGCTCCCTTGATTTGTGCTTTGCTAACATAAAATACCATCAAATTGAAATGGCTTGCGGGTGCGATTCCTTTGCTTTACTTGGCACATTTTCTAGCGTATCGGTATTTGTGTCACAATAATGCTCTATGAGCCAGGAAAATTGGAAGATAATATGACTGAACAACTAGACCTAATGCGCGACGAATACCAACAAAGTGTTTACGAACCAATTCGCGGGATGGGCTATGTTCTGTTTTTGAAAGCGCTGCACGAAGAAATCAAGCCGAACTGGTATCTTGAGATAGGCTCGCTGAAAGGCAATAGCCTTGGCCCCGTCACCGCGAATGTGATTTCGGTGGACCCTTACACCCAAGTGGGCGTGCCGTCTTTTGCCAATAAAAAAGAGATCCACCTCTTTCAAATGACCAGTGACGATTTCTTCGAATCTGGCCGGCTTGGCCAGATTGCCCCGCCGATTGATTTTTCGTTCCTTGACGGTATGCACCTGTTTGAATACTTGCTGCGCGACTTTATAAACGCTGAAAAAGCCAGCGCCATCAATGGCCTGATCGCGATGCACGATTGCGTGCCAATGTCGGTTGCAGCGGCAGATCGTGAGCGCGGGATGTCCAAAAACAATGCGTGGACAGGGGATGTCTGGAAAGTAGTGCCCATTCTGCGCAAATACCGTCCTGACCTGAAGATCCATATTCTTGATTGTCCGCCCAGCGGCTTGACGGTGGTAACGGGGCTCGACCCGCGCAACACGGTTTTGCAAGATAATTACGACCAGATTATCGCTGATTTCATGGATGAAACCATTGTATCATACGGCGCGGACAGGCTTTATGAAGAGCTGAAGGTGCAGTCCAGCCTTTCTGAAACCATTGTGGCCGAGATTGCTGCCAGCCGGAACGGCTAGGCGGTTTCGGCCAATATTTTTTGGACAGGGTCAACCAGGTGGTCCATACCTGTTACCGTTAGTGTGTGCAGGAGATGGCTGTTTTTGCTGTGGTCGATGCGAATATGGTGTTGCTTCCAGGTGGAAGCAACCCATTCCAACACGTCTTCATCCCGCGCGGCCTCATATTCGGATTGCTGCCAATGGAGCGCCAGATCAACACCCAGATTTTTGAACAACTCAAAAAACAGATCGGTGTTTAGGACGGCCATCGCGGCATTGCCAATGGCGGTGCCATCGGTCCGGTAAAACTGCAAAAGCGTGTGGATGACATCATGGTAGGAAAGCGCCGAACAGCGGGGCCGTAGCTGGTAATAGGCCATTTTGGGAATGGCGGTCATCGGGCCTTTTCGGCGGTTTATCACGATAACCTCGCCTATATTGCGCCCCAGAAGCTGGAGTGCGTGCAGGGCCGAGCCTTCGGTGAAAATCAGCTTTCCGGTGTTGCGATACAAACCAAGTTGGGTCGCAAGATCGTGCTTTTCGGGGTGGACGACCTCAATGCCCGCGCGGCTGATGACCGTATCAATATAGCCCGAGCCCGCATGTTTTCCGGCATCAACGCCAAGCGCCCCGCGTGAAAAAAACCGCAGGTCTTTATAGGGGGCGTCAATGGGGTGGCGCGCTTGGTTTTCGTCAAGCAGGTCCAGATATTCGGCATAGGGGCCGATGCCGATAAACTGCTCGCCTTGCGGGGCCACCCGCAGCTCTTTGGCCAGCAGCGGGGTTTTGCAAAACATGATTTGCGAGTGCTCTAAGCCAAACCACTCGGCAATGCCGAAAAAGTGCCGTGGGACGGTTTTGGGAAAGCCGAATTGCAGGGTTTCCGGCGCCATACCAAACAGGATTTTGCCCCCCTCGGCCGCTTTTACAGATTGCAGAATGCGGGTGGCGTATTCGGCGATTTCATGACCGAATTGCCAATACACTGGCCCCGCCCAGATAAGCGGCTGCCCATAGGTTTCGGGCTGGGTGTCCGGCGGGTCGGGGCAAAAATCTACGGCGCTGCCATCGCGCATGTGGCGGGCATAGGTTTGCCTTTCCCAATTGGGCCAAATCGGCCCGCCCTTGTGCAATGGCCCTTGGCGCGACTGACTGGGCATGACCGGGATGTCGTTAAATTCAAGCAGGGGCGGCATAGCGTCGGGGTTGAGGGTCATGTGCGCCTGGCCGATGGGTTAGGTGAAAAACGGGTGTTGATGCTAAAGGTTTTATAGGTTTGTGCGGTTTTCTTGTCCAGTAAGATTACAAGCTTTTGCTGCGCGCGGGATTATCTGCCCGCCACATATAAAATGGTTCAATATTGGTGCGCACTAAACTATACAGGGGCAAATGTTTGCCAGCCACCGTAGAGGACGAAAAAATGGGTTCCATTGCCGTTTGCATTTCCGGGCAGGTCAGAAATGATGACAGCGCCTTGGCACAAACTGCGGACTCGCTTAAGGGCCTTGGGGTGGATGTATTTTTTAGCGTTTGGGAAAACCGAGGCACCAAAACCTTTGGCGGAGCCAGCGGGCCCGACCATATGGCGCGTATTTTCGGGCCGGAAATCTCGGGGGCGATCCCCAAAAACTGGCTGGGCCGCATGCGGGAGGTGTTTCCTGAAAGTGGCGCGATTTTTCCCTCACTCGGGGCGGTCACCGAGGGGGCGCTGCGCAAATATTTTCCTGATGCCGAGATTGATATTGAGCCGGAAACGCTGGACCTGTCCTTTCCCTATAGTGATTCAAACAGCCTGCGGATGCTTTACAAAATCTGGCGCTGCAACGCGCTGAAGCGGAGCGCCGAGAAGCGGCTGGGGAAGCGCTATGACATTGTGGTGCGGATGCGCCCTGATATTACGCTGGATTTCAACCGGATTAAGAACCTGACCCTGCAAGCCGACGAGATTGTCACCCATGCCCACGGGCAAGCGGCGCAAAATTATGTGCAGGATATTTACTGGGTCGGCAGCTCTGCCTCGGACGATGCGATGGCGGCGGCGTTTTCCAGGGCCGTTTCGTGTCGTGATCGCGGTTGGGAAGGTATTCATGTGGAGCTTGCCAACCATATCAAGCGGCATAGCTTGCAGGAAAAACCGGCCTCCTATGTGACCGGAAACATCCACCATTTTGCCAGTTTTGACCCCGATTATGCCAAGGCGGTGCAAGACCGTTTTGTGCAAGCGGTGAAAAACCGCGAGATGAATGTGCCTTTTGCTGGCGGCGAAGCTTTTTGTGCGCTGGCCGAAACCGCGCTGGACTCGGCGCTGGCGCAGGTGAGAGGCGAGCCGGAAATGGAAGATTTCGGCCCGTATCTGCGCGAGATCGAGGCCTTTACCACCCATAGCCGGTCCCTCAGCAAAATTGCGCAGTTTATGGGGGCGCAGCATTTGATGAGCATGCGCCGTCTTGAATTTCCGGTGCGTTTCGGGTTGCTGATGTTTTTGCTGAAAAACGAAATGCGCATGGGGATGAAACCGGTATGGGAAAGCCTGATCAACAGCATTCCGGTATATTTCGCCGGAAAGGAGCGCATGTTCCTGAAATACCTCGCGCGACCGGCGCGCGATCATGCGGGGCATAGCGCGGTGTTGCCGGAGTCCTGGAAAGAGCCAAACATAACCGATGTTATTGATGTGGCGGAGACAGAGGCAGCATTGGGCGTTATGCTGAAAAAGGAATTTGTGTGCAATTGGGCCGCGCGCGGGGCGGGAATTGAAAGAAATGCCGAAAACGTGCTGGCACTGGTGCTGCGCCGCATTGAAATTGGCGTGGAAAGCCAGAATAATTACAATCTTGGCGCTGCGGCCTATCGGCAATTGGGCGATGTGGCCAGCGAGGCGGCGTTTTTGGAAAAGGCGGATGGCATGGCTGATGTGAGCGCGGTTAAAGCGCGGCTTGGCGAACTGGCGTTTAAGCGCGAGGATTTTGAAACGGCGGCGCGCTATTTGCAGGCCGCCCTTGCCCTGCCGCACTGCCCTGGCTGGGTGGCCGATACTTTGGCAAAAGCCAAGGCGGCTATGGCTTAGGCAGACAGGTAAGCGTTAATGGATTTCACCATTTCCGCGCCGTAAAGCGCGTTGGCGTGGTGGCCGTCATGCTTGCCTTCATGGTTGAATTTCTGCTTGAATTCCGGCTTTATGAAGCCTCTTTCATCCATAATCCCTGCGGGGAGGTCGATATAATCAATGCCGCGTTTTTTCACCCAGTCGACAAACTGGCGGCGGGCGCGGGTTTCGACGTAGTTTATGGTGTCCACCTCGTCCTGCCGGTTTTCGCCATGAAAATTGGGCGGTGGTGGCGGGGTGGCGATGACGTAGAAGTTAAGCCCCGCTTGCTGCATGTGTTCAAAAAACCGGTATATATAGCGGTGGTCCTGCAGGATAAGGGCGTCCAGCAGGCCATCGGATACAGGCCGATAGCGGGGCGCATTGGCCAGATGCGCGGGGCGGCACCATCTCCAGTTTGGCCCGCCGTAAAGCCGGGGCGAATGGCCGCCGATGCAAATGCCGTAGCGGTCCTCTTTATTGAAATAGTCCGATTGGGTGTTTTTGGCGAAGTTTTTGCGAAATTCCTCGGGCAGGAAATGCAGGCCTTTGCTGTCTATTTCGCTGAAGGGTTCCCATGTCCAGTAGCCACTGCCAAAGGGAAAAAACTTGAGGTTGTGGGGGTCTTCCTCCAACAGGTTGAAGCCGTTCCTGAGCGCGCCAAGGTGGGAGTTTCCGCAGATCCAGTTGGTCATGCCGCGCCTCGTTTTTCGATTTCCGCAAATATCTGCGCCATGACCAGCGCGCCGTAATCGCCGTTGGCGTGGTGCGGGTCGGGCGTGCCGTCGGGCTTGTTTTGCAGCTTGTAGGCAGGGCGCAAAAAGCCGTCCCCATCGACGGTTTCAGGGGGCACATCCAGGTAGCTGACTCCCATTTCCTCAAGCTGTGCCCGAAACCAGCGCCGCGCGATTTGCTCAAGTGCGATCACGGTTTCCCGCGGGGTGCCGTTTTGAATGGCGGAATAATTTGCGGGCGGGGGTGGGCCGATGATGACAAAAAAATCGGTGCCGACCTCTTGCAGTTGCCGATAAAATTGCAGCACGTATTTCTGGTCTTCGGCGACGATCGCTTCAACCTGCGCCAGCGTTATCGGCCGTTGTTTGCCTTGAGCGGCGGCGCTGGGCGCGGCGGAGATCCAATAGGCATTGGCATATATCCGCGAGAAAAACGAGCCGACAGAAAAGCCCCATAACCCCTCGGCGGCAATATGGGTGAGGCCCGTGAACCGTTCGAGCAGTTCGTTAAACAGGTCCACGTTAAAGCGGATGCCTTCGGGCGTGATATAGCTGAAATCGGTGTTGTCAAAATTGGCCCCGCCAAGCGGGAAAACGCTGAGCTTCGGGCCGCTGTCTTTCACCTGCGCATAGCCATGTTGCAGCGCGACCACATGGGAGTTGCCGCAAATTCGGATGTTCATTCGCCAAACTCCTGCAAGATCAGCTCGTCGCAGGCCAGATCAGCGGCTGACTTCGGCTCGGGCGTGGCGGCGGGCTGATCGGCGGGCGCGAGGGCGTCTGCGCCGCCGATGGCGTTAAAGAACACATCCATCACGTGGCGCACACCCTCGGAGGCCACCGAGCGCAGGTTGGGATTATAGGCCATGGCCCGCATCGGGTGGGCCGATACCAGCTCGTAAGACGGGAAATAATCCACCTGCGGGAATGCGTCATAAAGCTCGCCGCACACGCCGCGCAGCACCGATTTGGAATAGACCGTGGCGGGCAAAACATGGTGGCCGCTGGCTGTGGCCGTAAGCGGCACCGGCGACACGGTGAACAGGAATTTCATATTCGGGTTGCGCTCCAGCGCAAAGGCGATGAAGCTTTTGGCGTCTGCCAGCACCTCGGCATGGGTGTAGTTGTGAAAGGCGTATTTTTTATCGTCATATTCGCCGGCAATGGTGCCCGGGCAGGTGGGCAGGGCGCTGCCGTCACTGGTGTTCACCCAGCCCTCGGTCAGGCCGAAGGTGAAGACAAAAAGCTCGGTCCGGCCCAGAATGGCGCGCACTTGCTGGAGGTGATATTCAATATCGCGCTCGGCCTCTTCGCGGGTGGCAAAGCCGTTTGGCTCGATTGACGGGCGGAACGGGTCATAAAACCGGCCTTTGCTTTCCCACACGGTTTCTTCGGGCGTAAACAGGCCAAAGGCGCGTTGAAAGAGCTGCAAAAGCTGGCGCACCGAATACACATTGCCATAGCGGGCCGAGTAGAGATCAAAGCCAAAGCGGTTGATGTCTTTTTCGCCAATAAACCTTGGCGCGGGTTCGACATCAATAAAGCGGTAACCCCGGTTTTTGAACTGGTGGCCAATATGCTGGGCAAAGCAGCTGCCCGCCGCCGCAATGCCGGTGTTTTGGGTGATCGGAAACCTCGGGCGGTAAATGTCCTGAAACTCCAGCGGATTCAGGTTCGAAACCGCAGACTTCCAGAACGCGCGCTTTTCGAGGTTTTTGTAGGGGTGGTCCATGGCGTGTCCTGCTGTGAAATGGGCAAAGGGATTGACAGCATACTAGCGAGGGGAAAACAGGAGGTAAAGTGAGGGTAAATCCTGATTATGCCGAAAGAGTAGCGAAAAGGCGAGTGGCGTTGAGCATCAGCGCCAGTTGCCGCGCCGGGTTTTCGCCGTGGAGCGGCAGCATGGACAGGAACAAATGCACCATGATCGCGGTGATTTCGGCGCTATTCGGGGCTACGCCGCCAAAGGCCCGGGCTAAAAAGGCGGATTGGGCCATTTGGCCAAGCTGGTCAACCTCAAAATCGAAGCTGAAGCGCTGCGGGGCAAGCGCAACCGCCTTGGCGTAGCCCGAGATGATGAAATCATACTTGCCAACACAAGAGTGGGCGAGCTTGGCTATATCATAGCGTATATCGCCAAAAATGCTGGCCGCGCCCTCACGGATAAAGCCGCGCGGGTCGAGCGCCGTTACCTTGTTGCAGCGGCTGTCATACATGATGTTGCTGAAGCAAAAATCCCCGTGCATGATGGTCCGGTGGGCGCTTTCATCGGGATTGATTTTGGCAAAGCTGAGCTGCGCCATTTCGGTAAGGGAGGGCAGGGCGGTGCCGTTGACCTCAAGGTTTTTGGTCACTGAAATGCCGGTTTGGGCCTCAAATTGTGGCAGGCGCTCCATGGTTTTGCCGAGCAGCAGGTCGGCAAACGGGGCGGGATCGGGGTTTCGGGCGGGGTCATAAGCGGCTTTGGCGCTGGTCAGGAAATCATCGCAGGCCGACATGATAAGGTCCCACGCGGGGCGGCCCAGTTCGCCAAAAACCAAGAGGTCATTCAGCGGGGTAAGGGGCTGGTAGCCGGTGGCATATCCGGCCATGCCGTCGCGTTCGACACGGCCCAGAAAGGGCGGGGTGTAAAGGCGCAGCGCGGCGGGGATGGTGCTGAACCAGTGGGACTCGGCCTCCATCTTGAAGCTGTTTTCGCTAAACTTGGCCACACGGTTTTGCTCGATTTGCAGGGCGTTGAACGCCCGCTCGGTGGTGATCGCCTTTTTGGAATTCTGGTAGGTTTGCATATGGCCGAAATCCAGCCAGTTGCCGCTGGAAACCGGCTCCAGCGGGAGGCTGCTGTGATAGCGGCTTAACGCATCAAGAAACGCACCGTTTTCTTTGGTCAGGGCGCGGATAAGGCGGTTGGTATCGGCAAAGGTGAAAACACCGCTGACCACCTTGTGTTTTCCGGTTTCGGATGATTGCACCGCAATATCGTGAAACAGGCCACCGCCAGCATCGGGCTTGCCCAGCACCGCCCATGTATAGGCGGTGTTGGTTTCGTGCAGGGTAAGGCCGTTTGGCGGCAGGTCCGGCAGGCCGCGAATGAGCGTATCGCCGTGCATAACAGTAAGGCTGTGTTGGCCAAGCGACAGGATGTTGAGCGCGTAAAGCAGGGAATGCCCGAGGGTCAGGCCGTCGGGAATAGGCTGGATTTCGACTTCCAACTGCGCCAGTAGCGCCGCGTCGCGCGGGGTCGGGCTAAAGCTTTCGGGCAGGGTCAGCACCAATTTCGAGCAGCGCGATTTCAGCTCTTCCACCTGCCACCAATAAAGCCGCTTGCCGCCAACGGGCAAAAAGGCGGGGGGCAGCAGGCCGAACTCGGCTTGCAATTCAGAGGTTGCATAGGCGGCTGACATGATCAGCCCAACGGGTTTGTGGCTCATTCTTTGTCCAGTAACTCTCTGATCTCGTCATAGCTTAGCGCGGTGAATTCGCTGGGGCGAATGGCTTTGTCATCAATATAAAACCCTTCTTTCCCGCACCATGGCTTGCCCACATGCACCTCGTCAAACGGGACATCATGGGCATTGAGCCAATCAATGATAATCGGCAGGGTCACGGCGTTGATCTTGCCAATCGAAGTGCTGAAGCTGCGCATATTGCGGGCGGTAAAGATGATGATCTCGAAGCCCATCTCTTTGTATTCCCGCAGTTTTTCGATCACTGGAAGGTTGGGCTGCTGCTCGGGATAGGCGCGCGCGCTGTCGTGAATGGTCAGGGTGTTGTCCAGGTCAAAAACGAGGCGTTTCATGCGGCACCTTCCGTGGCAACGCGGCGGGCAAAGGCCGCCATGGTTTGCATCGCGCCGGCATCATCCACACGGCCAAGGGCGGTGAGGGCGGCGGCGGCGGCGCTTAAATGTGCGGCGTCCAGCGGTTTGCCGAGGGCTTGCTGGCGCAGGGCGGCGAGCGCGGGGTTCTGGCCATCCCATGCTTTGGCCGCGCCCGTGAGCAGGAAATCCCGATATTCGGTGGGAAGCCCGCAAAACTCGGTGTCGGATTCCGGGATAAGATAGGCGTGGATGGATTGGCCAGCGGCAATGAGCGCATTGTAAAGCGGGGCGATGAAATATTCACCGCTCTGGCCTTTTTCCCGCGCATTATCAAAGGCTCGCAGGAAATCCGCAGCGCGGCGGAAATGGTAAAACCCGTTGGAGCACAGCGGGGAAATGCGGCGCTTTTCGGCGGTTTCCAGCACCCGGGTGCTGCCGTCCGTTTTGGCAAAAGACCAATGGTCCCCTTGGCCTTTGAACACTTCAAGATAGCCGTCCGCCGCAGAAATTTCGCCGTCAGGGAGGGCAAAATTGAGGCGGAAACTGTCAATGTTGAAGATCGAAATTGGTTGATCTCCGGTGATATTACAGGCCGCCAGCCCCAGTGCCACGGTCTCCGCCTGCCCGTCGGTTTTATGGGCAAGCGGCACGAATCGGGGGTCGGCAATGCCGAGCTCGGCAACATGTGCCCGCAAAAATTCGGCCACGCCGGGGGTGTCGCGGTGAATAAAAATAAAGGTGGAGGATTTGAAATGCTTGGCAAAGCTGCCGATGGCAAAGTCAAACACCGTTTGCCCGAAGGCGGGCAGCATGAACTTTGGTTTTTCAAACCCGACATTGCGGAACCGCGAGCTTTCGCCGGCCATTGGAATCACAAAAATGGCGCTGTTCTGCATAGATGTTGGTCCTTCCTGAGCGCGATTATAGCGGCTCACGGCATGTTGAACAATGCGCCGCGTCGGCTATTTTCCGGCGGCCTGACCGGCCATTTTGGCGCGCAAAGCCTGCACCGGCTTTGTAAAGGCCTTTTCCGCCCGCGCCAAAAAAGGCTCGGCCTGGTTGGAGCGACCGGCCTCTATCAGCAATTCGGCCATGCGCAGGGCCGGTGGCGGGGCCAGAGGCGAGAGCGTTTCGGCTTTGACAAAATAGTCAATGGCCTGATGCGGCTGTTTGTCGGCAATGGCAAAATCGGCAAG
>JALWPC010000469.1 GCA_026995265.1 Paracoccaceae bacterium | reverse complement strand
CGACTAGAGGCTGAGCACCTGAGGAACCTGATGCGGATTAGGGTACGGTCTGGCGGGAAAATCACCAGCGTCGCTTCACTTTTCAAGGACCCCTCAGCGCGCACAGGACGCCACCGGAACCGCGGCGTTTTGCAGGCACAGCGTCCCTATCTCCGGCTGAACCGCTTCCAGGGAGTGCGGCCTTCAAGTAGAAAAGAGAACTCTACCCTGGGCGCTGAGAGACGTAGCCAAGCGACTTTGCGTCGCCGCGCCAGCAGGCCGCGAGGGCCTGCCATTTCCCGCGCCAGGTCAGGGAATGTTAACCCTGTTCCCTTTCGCCATCGGGCACTGCACAATGTGCATGTGTCCATTCCGAGAGCACTCGCTTCTGGCTTAGGACCGACTGAGCCACATGCAACTGCTGTTCACGTGGAACCCTTTCCTCCTTCAGTCCTCAAGGTTCTCACTTGAGTATTTGCTACTACCACCGCGATCTGCACTGACGGAAGCTCCGGCCGGGCCTGCGCCCGCCGCCTTCGACGCAACCGTCACGACCTTGCTACTCGTCGCTGCCCGGCGCACGGACACGCGTCAGCAGCGACGGCCGGGTATAGGTCGCTCGCTCTAGCGCCATCCATTTTCAGGGCTAATTGATTCGGCAGGTGAGTTGTTACACACTCCTTGGACGGTGCCGACTTCCATGGTCACATTCCTGCTGTCTGTATCAATTAACACCTTTCATGGGGTCTGATGAGCGAGCAGTTGGGCACCTTAGCCCGGCGTTTGGTTCATCCCACATCGCCAGTTCTGCTTACCAAAAATGGCCCACTTGGCGCCCACATCCACTGTCCAGGCTTCGGTCGGGCAAGCCGGACTTCTTACCCATTTAAAGTTTGAGAATTGGTCGAGGACGTTGCGTCCCCGCTGCCACTAATCATTCGCTTTACCGGATAAGACTGCTGCGCGAGCGCCAGCTATCCTGGGGGAAACTTCGCAAGGAACCAGCTACTAGGCGACTCGATTAGTCTTTCGCCCCTAGACGCGGCTTTGAAGATCAATTTGCACGTTAGAACCTCTGCGACCCTCCATCAGAGTTTCCTCTGACTTCGGCCTAGCCACGTCTAGTTCGTCACCTTTCGGGTCTCTCAGCTCCAGCTCCGTCTCCGCCGCGCTGCGAGCAGCCGCGGCGGGACCACACTGCGTTGCCGCGCCTGCGACAAGTCGTGTGCTCTCACTTTCATTGCGCCTCTGAGTTTACTGCTCATCGACTCGCTGCAACTGAAAACTCCGCGATCCGTGTTTCAAGACGGGTCAGGTAGTTGACCACCTTGCACACCGAGGCGACGCCCGGCTGCGTGTTGACGACACACACGTCCGCCGCAGTCGACTCGCGCAAGCGCTCACCGACCGCGGACAAACGCGACAGCCGCCGACACGCGCACCGCCGGCGTCTCAACGTGCAGCCGTCACTCAAGTGACGGCGCGACGCTGGTTAGCCGGGAAGGCCACCGTCAACGCCGCGCCGCGCACGGGACAGCCGCACGCCCTCGGCGCGCGCACCGCTGGAGTGCAGAGCGTCACACGCCGCCACGCACCGGGCGGCAGCTCACGCCCACCGCCCGACACGCGCAACACGCGCGTCGCCCTTGATCCACCGGCGCCATCAGTGGCTCTACCCGTTTCCTTCCGAGCAGTTTCACGTCCTCTTGAACTCTCTCTTCAAAGTTCTTTGCAACTTTCCCTCACGGTACTTGTTCGCTATCGGTCTCACGGTAATATTTAGCCTTGGGTGGGGCTTACCACCTGCTTCGAGCTGCACTCCCAAGCAACCCGACTCGCCGAGCGCCACTACCAGCGCGCCGCGCGCCCGCACAGGACTCGCACCTTCTCCGGTCTGCAGTCCCAGTCAAGGGAGCTTGGGGCTCGCGACGACGCTGGATTGCGCGCTCTTCACGCCACATGTCCGCGCGACGAGGCGCCGCGGGATTCGGCGCTGGGCTCCTCCCGTTTCACTCGCCGTTACTCGGGGAATACTGGTTAGTCTCTCTTCCTCCGCCTAGTGATATGCTTAAGTTCAGCGGGTTGTCACGACTGATTTGAGGTTGGAAAGTCACACTCGCTCCGCGCGCGCCGACGCACTTTCGCGAACGCGCGACGCTGCGCAACGTGCGGCGCTCCGGGCCACGCACGCGCCGCCTCCAACCCGTACTCGCGCGGGGCGCGGGTGGGGGCGACACTATGCCCGGTGCGCCGGACGAGGCGCGAGCACCGGCACACGTCGCCGACACGCTAAGCTCCAATGCCCCCAGGTCGGGCACCGCACTGGGAGGTGGGAGAACCGGACCGCCCCCGCGCGCAAAGACGCCGCACGCAGGGACCGCGGACGCCGCGCGCCCCCCCCACAACCAGCGCGGCCCGACGGCAGCGACGCACACGGCGACTGCCGCCGGCGGTAGCCGAACTGGAGCCCGCCTCCCGACCGCCGACCGGGGCCGAAGCCCCGGTCGCGAGAGCCGCGACCAACGCCGCAGTTCAAAGAAAAACCGGGAGACCGTCTATTCAAGCGCAACCCTCAAACAGACGTGGCAGCGGGATACAAACGTCCCGCTGCCGCAATGTGCATTCGAGTGTCTGATGCTCAATGATTCTGCATGTCGCATTGAGTGACGCCGCTAGCGGCGCTCTTCATCGACCCGTGAGCCGAGTGATCCACCGCTCAGAATGAGTAAGGTTTTGCCGCACCAGCCGGCAATCGGAAGCGCTAAGCGCACAGTTGTACTGGGGTTTGGCCGGGTGTCGGCGGCGCCACCACGCCCGCTCTTCAACCTTCGCAGCCCATGAGCGCTCTTCGCGAGCGTCACGAGCCACCACGCATCCGGCCAAACGCCGGCAGCCGGAACAACGACCGCCGCCGGCACCCGACCGTCAGCTTCAAGGGCCGAACACCGCTTACGCACTGGAGAAAACGGCTGCTGCTCTCGCGCTGCGGAGAACCGCGGGGCGCACCTCGGACCGACGAGCGTCAGTCACGCGGAACAGGCGACCCTGCGTCAGCGCTCCACTTGGCCGGGCGCGGGCGGACCGACCGCGAGGCCAGCCCGCCTCGCGCCGCGGCCAGGGACGCGCGCGCCCGGCGCATTCCTACTGGCGTCGCGCCGGGCGGCGCCCGGCTGTCGCAGTCACCAGCGAACGCTGGTGACGCGGACAACTCGAAGGTAGTACTCGATGATGATCCTTCCGCAGGTTCACCTACGGAAACCTTGTTACGACTTTTGCCCGGTTCAAGCCGTACCGATCAAACTGGTTCCCGCCGACGAAGGAGTGCTCGCGCACCCACAAGTCGCCAGTCCCCAGCTTTCTCGAAACGGCTCAGTTCCGGGCAGCGACGGGCGGTGTGTACAAGGGGCAGGGACGTAGTCAGCGCAAGCTGATGACTCGCACTTACTAGGTATTCCTCGTTCAAGGGAAATAATTACAGGTCCCTATCCCAATCACGAAGGACATTCACCGGATTACCCAGTCCTCTCGAACCAGGTGCTCTAACACGCTGCTTCCTTCAGTGTAGCGCGCGTGCAGCTCCGAACATCTAAGGGCATCACAGACCTGTTATTGCTCTTTCTCACGCAGCTGAGCACTGCTTGTCCCTCTAAGAAGCGCAGCAGACGGAGAGGATCCGCGCGCTAGTTAGTAGGCCAGAGTCTCGTTCGTTATCGGAATAAACCAGACAAATCACTCCACCAACTAAGAACGGCCATGCACCACCACCCACCAAATCGAGAAAGATCGGCGACCTGTCAATCCTCACGGTGTCCGGGCCGGATGAGTTTCCCCGTGTTGAGTCAAATTAAGCCGCAGGCTCCACACCTGGTGGTGCCCCTCCGTCAATTCCTTTAAGTTTGTCTTTTGCAAGAATACTCCCCCCGTTCAGCACAAATTCTGCCTTTCGGGGTGGGCGCTCGCCGCGTCGACGATGACTGCGGCGAATTCCCGATTCTAATCGTTTACGGTAACGACTAGGGCGGTATCTGATCGCCTTCGAACCCGTTACTTTCGTTCTTGATTAATGAAAACATTCTTGGCAAATGCCTTCGCAGTAGTCTGTCTTGCGACGATCCAAGAATTTCACCTCTCACGTCGCAGTACAAATGCCCCCGTCTGTCCCTCTTAATCATTACCCGCGCTCCGAAAACCAACAAAATAGAACGCGCGGTCCTATTCCATTATTCCATGCAAGAACATTCGAGCGAAACGCCCGTCTTGAG
>JALWPC010000468.1 GCA_026995265.1 Paracoccaceae bacterium | reverse complement strand
GGAAATCTGCCCTGTAATCAGGTAATATTCATGCCCCCAATCCCAGCTATAAGACAGCCGGTTTTGTTGGCTGGCAGGGCAAACAGGGCTAAGCTCGTTGCCCGCACGGCCCACAGAATAGGCGTTGCCCGGCGTGCAATAAAGCGGCAGGCCCTGCAGCCGGCCGGCCTGCCAGGCCTGCACATCGGGGGTAATGCCGACCTTGCCACAGGCATCAAAATGCTGCGAGATATAGTTCTCCAGCCTGCCCCGCACCCCGTCATTATAGCCAATGGCGTGCCAGTCGGCATTTTGGCACTCCTCGGGTGTGAGCGAGGCACAGGCCCCGAGAAAGGCCAGCAGGGCGGCGGAAAAACAGATACGCATGGTGACTTCTCCTTGGTTGCCCCCTTATAGGGCGCGGCAGGCGCGGCTTGCAAATCCGCATTGCGCCTGCCACAAACATGCGCATGAATATGCCGACCTATCGCCGCCGCCTTTATGGGCTGATCGCCGCCACACTTCTGGTCAGCGGGGTGTTTGTGGCGTTTCCGGCGCTGGATATTGCCGTTTCCCGCCTGTTTTACGACAATGGCTTCTGGCTTTCCGACATCGGTTTTTTGCAGGCCTTGCGCATGGGGCTGATGCTGGGCATGTATGGCTTTTCCTTCACGGTGCTGGCGGTGTTCATATTCCGGCTGGTGCGCGGCCAGCCCGTGCGCGCATGGGGCTATGCGCTGGCCACCATCCTTATCGGCCCGCTGGGGCTGGTGAACGGGGTGTTCAAGAGCTTCTGGGGCCGCGCCCGCCCCGCGGATATTACGGTTTTTGGCGGCGACAAGGCCTTTAGCCCTGCCTGGGTGATCTCTGATCAGTGCGATTTCAACTGCGCCTTTACCTCGGGCGAAGGCGCGGCGGCAGCCACAACCGCCTTGCTGATTGCTTTTCTGGCATGGCCAAAGCTCGGGGCGCGCGGGCGCTGGTGGCTGGCGGCGGTGCTGGGCGCCTTCGTGCTGCTCACCGCGGGCTTGCGGGTGCTGGTCGGGCAGCATTTCCTCAGCGATACCCTGCTTTCGGTGCTGCTCTGCACCCTGATTGCGGCCCTGCTCTACCCGCTGTTTTTCCGGTTGAACAGCCGCAGATAATGCGCATCCCCTGCGGGGCCGAGCAGGGCGGGGGCCGCTTCAATATCCGCCCATACCTCCCGATGGTGCGGTTCGCTGGGCAGCCCCAGGCGGCGCACGGCGCGGCACAGAAAGATATGGGCGATTTTCATCGCATAAAGGTCATATTCCGGCATGTAGGTATAGCGTTTATAGCTCGCAAAATGCCTGATCGGCGCGACCTTCCAGCCGGTTTCCTCCAGCACCTCGCGGTGCAGGGCGGGCAGGCGCTGCTCGCCGGGGTCTATCCCGCCGCCGGGAAGCTGGATTTCCACCGGCATGGCGGGGTCGGATTGCTCGGTGAGCAAAATCCGGCGGCCCCTGGTGATAATCGCGTAAACCCCCGGGCGGGGGGTGTAGCTGCGGGCAGGGTCTGGCGGGTTTCCGAAACGTCTCATGCGCGGAGGGTGCCACAGGTGGGCGCCAAAATCACGGGGAATTTTGCTGTTTTTGGCGTAAAAAGGCCTGTTCCTCGGGGGTGGTGGTAAGGCTGATGGCGCGGGCGTATTCCGCCTGCGCGGGCAGGCCGCACCTCGCCAACAGCTCGGCTTTGGCGGCGTGGAAGGGTTGGTAGCCCGTGAGTTCGGGTTCAAGGGCCTTCAGCGCCTTAAGCGCAGCCTCCGGCGCACCTGCATGGGCCTTGGCCACCGCGCGGTTTAGCGCCACAACAGGGCTGGGGGCGCTTGCATAGAGCGCATCATAAAGCGCAAGGATTTGCGGCCAGTCGGTGGCGGCCCAGCTTTCGGCCTCGCAATGAAGCGCGCTGATGGCGGCCTGAATCTGGTAAGGGCCGGGGCGGCTTTGGGCCAGCGCATGCAAAAGGCGGGTTTTGGCGCGGGCAATGGCGTGGCGGTCCCAGAGGGTGCGGTCCTGGTCTTTGAGAGAAATCAGGGTGTTAGACGCATCCAGCCGCGCGGGGTCGCGGGCCATGTGCAGCTCCATCAGCGCCCACAGGCCAGCGGTTTCCGGCAGGGGTTGCAGGTGGTGCAGCACTGCGCAGAGCCGCAGGGCTTCGGTGGAAAGGGCGGGGTTTCGGGGGGCATAGCCAGCGTTGAAGATCAGGTAAATCACCGAAAGCACCGCGTTCAGGCGCGCCGGAATATCGGGCCCCTCCGGCACTTTATAGGGAATCCCCGCATGGCGGATTTTGGCTTTGGCGCGGGTCAGGCGCTGGTTCATGGTGGCGTGGGGTACCAGAAAGGCGCGGGCGATTTCACGGGCCGGGAGGCCGCAGAGGGTGCGCAGGGTGAGCGCCACTTGCGCCTCTTGCGAGAGCGCAGGGTGGCAGCAGGTGAAGATCAGCCGCAAGCGCTCATCGGGGATGTCCGCCGCCGCTTCGTCGTCGGGCCGCTCTCCGGCCAGCAGGGCGAGGTTTTGTTGCACCGCCTCGTCTTTCGCCCGCGCAGCCTTGCGCAGGCGGTCCAAGGCGCGCCGCCGTGCCACCGCCAGCAACCACGCGCCCGCATTGGCGGGCGTGCCCGCCTCTGGCCATGTGCGCGCCGCCTCGATCACCGCATCTTGCAGCGCCTCCTCCGCGAGGTCAAAATCGCGGAATTGCGCAATCAGGGCCGCCAGCACCCGCCCGGATTCGGCCCTGTAAGCCTGGGCGAGTGCCGCTTGCATCACCGGTCAAGCACCATGAGCGGGCGCACTTCAATGGTGCCATATTTGGCGGTCGGAATTTTGGCCGCCCATTTGATCGCCTCGTCAAGGTCGGCGCAGTTCAGCAGGTAATACCCGCCCAGCACCTCTTTGGTTTCGGCAAAGGGCCCGTCTGTCACCGCCGTGCTGCCCCCGCGCACCCGCACCGAACTGGCGTCGGAAACCGGCATCAGCGCTTCACCCGCCTTGAACACCCCCGCCGCCACGGCCTCCTGGGTGAACTGGCCGTAATCGGCCAGCAAATCGCCCTCATAGCCCGCTTCAGAGCCGGGGGTCGAATAAATAAGCGCCATATATTGCATGGTAAATCCTTCATTTTGCCAGAGCCGCTGATGCGCTCCTGTAGTAGTGACGCGCCAAGCTTGCCATTTTCTACACGCCGCGCAAAGTTTTTTGCGAATGCGTTGAAACTCGTGGCGAAACCCCCTATCTCGGGGGCTTGCAAAGGAGCCGCCATGAGCATAGCCGAAAAAGTCGCCTGGGATGACAGCCTGCTGCCCTTCCAACTGGATAAAGCCGATATTCGCGGCCGCTTTGTGCGGCTCGACGGGGCCTTGAACCGGATTTTGCGCCAGCACGCCTACCCCGTTCCCGTAGCGGGGCTGGTGGCCGAGGCGGTAGTGCTGACCGCGCTCATCGGCCAGACCATCGGCTTTAAGGCCAAGCTGAGCCTGCAAATTCGCGGCAACGGGCCGATCCGGCTGATCGCGACAGATTATTTTGCGCCGGAGGAGGCGGGCGAGGCAGGAAATATTCGCGCCTATGCCAGCTTTGACGCGGCCCGAATCAGCAATGCCGAACCGTTTTCCCAGCTTGGCCAGGGCATGTTTGCGGTGCTCATCGACCAGGGCACGGGGCAGGCGCCCTATCAGGGTATAACGCCCCTGAATGCGGGGTCGCTGGCCAACTGCGCCGAGACCTATTTCGCCCAGTCCGAGCAGCTCCCCACCCGCTTTGCCCTGAGCATTTCCGAGAGGAAAAGCTGGCGCGCAGCGGGGTTGGTTTTGCAGCATATGCCCAAGGCTTCGAAGCTGAAAGTGGAAGCCTCGCCAGCGGACCCCGAGGCCGATGCGGAAAACTGGAACCGCGCTACCATGATGCTGGAAAGTGTGCAGGCTGAAGAGATGATCGGCCCAAAGGTCAGCCCCGCAGAGCTGCTTTTCCGGCTATTCCACGAGGACGCCCCACGGGTCTATGACCCCCAACCCGTGCGCTTCGGCTGCACCTGCTCGGAGGGCAAGGTCCGCCAGAGCCTGTCAATATATTCGGTAAAAGATATTGCCCATATGACCACCGATGCCGGCACCCTCACCGCCGATTGCCAGTTTTGCGGCGCGCATTACGTGCTTGACCCCGCAACGCTGGGGAAGGATGCCTGACGCGGCGCGTCAACCCTTGCATTGCTTGGCGAGGTTGCACACGCGCCGCGCTGCAAACGCCGCGCTTGTTGCGGGCGTTGAAGGGGGGCGCTGCCCCCCTCGCTTCGCTCACCCCCCGGAGTATTTCTGAAAAATAGAAGCTGTATAAACTTCTATTTTTCAAAAATACTCTGGGGTGAATTGAGCGTAGCGAAAGAGGGGCGAAGCCCCTGCCGAGCGTAGCGAGGCTACGCCCAACGGGAGGGGTCGATTTGCGGAGCAAATCGTGCGCCGACGGGCGGGAGCCGTTGGAGCTTTGTGCTATTTCGCGGTGAGGCGCAGAATTTTCGGCCATGGTGCCTGTCTCGGTGTTGCCAGTGCGGCTTGGCCCCACCAAATGATCATTTCGGAATCGCCAGTTTGGACAAGCATTTGCGCAAGTTGGTCCTCATTTGGGGGGTGCCCCACTCCGCGCTTAAATCCGCAAACATATCGCTCAGGGCAGAGCCTTGCAGCACCTTGAGATGGCGTTTTTCGGGTAGGTTTTCAGCCAGCCAGCCTTTGTAGGCGGCGATAACATGGGTCGCGGGTTGCGTCTCGCCCCCGCGGTGGGCGCGCCGATTTGCACCAGTGCCTGAGGGTAGGGGTAGATATCAAACCCGACAATATCGGCCATTTCGCTGTAGCGTCGGATGGCTTCCAAATACCTTTGGCGCAGGGCAGCGGGCAGAAGGTCGTTGTTATCATTGAGAATTGGCGCGTGCCCCATGAGGACATCGAGCGACGGGTCCACTTCTTTTACCAGTTCATAGAGCAGCGCAACCCTGTCAAAATACACCTCTTGGCTGACGGGTTCATCATAATTGCCGACCGCCGCGACATGCCCACCCGCGCAGGCGAGCACTTGGCTGAGCGCTTCGCGCAGGTTGGGCATGAGCAGCGGGCCGAGGAGGATGAGCTTTACGTTGCTGGCGCGCAGGGCCCTGAAAGCGGGGTCATCGGGGCGACAGGGTGGCAGGAAATCGGCCTCAAAGCCGTAGCTCAGCGGCGCTGGGCTTTCGGCATACTGGAAGGTAGGAAAGAACAGGCTGATGCCATTTTCTTCCAGATGGGCAAAAAGCGCCGGGTAATCACGTGCGGCGGCAAGGCTGCGCGGCACGCCAGCGGCGGCGAACTCTTGGGCTTGCAGCGGCGTGGCGAGCAGGGCCAAGGCCCAGAGCCACCTCACCGGATCGGATCCATCATCGCATCTTGCAGGGTGCAATCCTGCACCGTATCGGCCCCGCAGGCGCGCGGGGTGAGGTCTTTATTCAGGCAGATTCGCACTTCCTGGATACGGCCCTGTTTGCAGGTGATGGTGACCCCGTCGGCCTGCATATCAGGGTTGGCCTCAAGAAAGGCGGCTTCCACCACCGAGGCGGGGAGGTCGATGCTATCATGCAGGCGGCGGAACACCTCGGGGCGCTGCACCGCGGCGTAAGCCTCTCGAACCGTTGCGAAAAACTCATCCGCCGGCAAGCCCGCGCAGCGCCCGTGTTTCTTCCATTGATACCACGCAGAGCCGCCGGAGCCCATGACATCGGCCATTGCGGCGGTCATGCTGCGCGACGGGTCCCGTGCCGTGGTGCGGCAATAACTTGGCCAGCCGTCCTCATATTGCGGCCATAGCCCGTGCACGGCAAAGCCATAGCCCTTCCCCGCATCGCATTGCGGCGAACCCCGGTCGTCACCGGTTTCCTCGCACCAGCTCGGGGTCCAGCTCAGGGAAAGCACGTAATAGTCAAAATCCCCCGCCGGCTCGCCTTCGGCAAAAAGCGGCGCGGGGGAAAGGGCGAGAAAGGCGGCGCACATAAAGGGCTTTATCATTTTGATCATAGGGCTTATATAAGCCATAATTCCCCCCACGAAAACCGAAATCAGCGCCTCGCGCATCCGGGTTTCCGCAAGGGCGCAACCGTGACCAAAGGAGTTTTCCATGGCGCTGCCACTTATGCCCAAAGCCACCGCCGTTTGGCTGATCGACAACACCACGCTGGCATTCAAGCAAATCGCCGAATTCACCGGCCTGCACGAGCTGGAGGTGAACGGCATCGCCGATGGCGAGGTGGCCGTTGGCGTGAAGGGGTTTGACCCGATCGCCAACAAGCAACTCACCGCCGAGGAGATCAAGCGCTGCGAGGCGGACCCGAAGGCCAAGCTGGAGCTGATGTATAACCCCGCATCTGAAGGCGAACTCAAGCGCAAGGGCCCGCGCTATACGCCACTTTCCAAGCGTCAGGACCGCCCCGCCGCCATTGCCTGGCTGGTGAAATTCCACCCCGAGCTCACCGACGGGCAGATCTCCAAACTGGTGGGCACCACCAAGCCCACCATCACCTCGATTCGCGAGCGCACCCACTGGAATATCGCCAATATCCAGCCCATTGACCCGGTGGCGCTGGGCATGTGCCGCCAGATGGAGCTCGACGAAGCGGTGGCCAAAGCCGCCAAGAAGGCCGCCAAAAAGGGCGAGGTGATGTCGGACGAGGAACGCATGAAGCTGGTCTCTACCGAGCAGAGCCTGCAGATGGAAGAGGACCGGCCGATGCCTTCAAACGTATCCGGCTTGGAAGGCTTTTCGCTGGGCGACAAGCCCGTGGAAGAAAAGGTGGTCGATGCCGACAGCCTGTTCAACCTGCCAAAAGGTGATGGCGAGGAATAAACGGCGGTCGGTGCAAGCACCCACACTACACTTGCTTGTGTTTCCTATTGCCAGCGCATTTTAAACTGATACATCTGGGCCATACGCACGCCAAAAAGGAATGATTATGGCCCGGAATCTCTCCCCGCAAAGCGCCCCGTCTCTCAGCTCGTTTAACTGGGAAGACCCGTTTCTGTTTAACGACCAGCTCTCGGATGAAGAACGCATGATGCGCGACGCGGCGCGCGCCTATGCGCAGGAAAAGCTGCAACCCCGGGTGATCGAGGCGTTTCGGGAGGAAAACACCGACCCCGCGATTTTTGCCGAAATGGGCGAAATGGGGCTGCTGGGAATCACCATACCGGAGGAGTACGGCGGGCTTTCGGGCAGCTATGTGTCTTATGGCTTGGTGGCACGCGAGGTCGAGCGGGTCGATAGCGGCTATCGCTCGATGATGTCGGTGCAAAGCAGCCTCGTGATGTATCCGATCTATGCCTATGGCACCGAGGCGCAGCGCCAGAAATACCTGCCCGGGCTGGCGGCTGGCTCGCTGATTGGCTGCTTCGGCCTGACAGAGCCCGATGCGGGCTCGGACCCGGCGGGGATGAAGACCGTCGCCAAGCCGGTGGATGGCGGCTATGTGCTGAACGGCACCAAAATGTGGATCTCCAACGCCCCGATCGCCGATGTCTTCGTGATCTGGGCCAAGTCCGAAGCCCATGGCGGCAAAATCAAAGGCTTTGTACTGGAAAAGGGCATGAAGGGGCTGAGCGCACCGAAAATCGCGGGGAAGCTGAGCTTGCGCGCTTCGATCACCGGCGAGATTGTGCTGCAAAATGTAGAGGTGTCCGAGGATGCCCTGCTGTCCGATGTCGAAGGCCTGAAAGGCCCGTTTGGCTGCCTCAACCGCGCCCGTTATGGCATTGGCTGGGGTGTGCTTGGCGCGGCGGAGTTCGCGTGGCACGCCGCGCGGCAATACGGGCTGGAGCGCACCCAATTCGGCAAGCCACTGGCCGGCACCCAACTCTACCAGAAAAAGCTCGCCGATATGCAAACCGAAATCACCCTTGGCCTGCAAGCCAGCCTGCGGGTGGGCCGCCTGATGGATGAAGGCCGTGCTGCGCCGGAGATGATCTCGATGATCAAACGCAACAATTGCGGCAAGGCGCTCGACATCGCCCGCATGGCGCGGGATATGCACGGTGGCAACGGTATTTCGGAAGAGTTCCAGGTGATGCGCCATATGGTCAACCTTGAAACCGTGAACACCTATGAAGGCGCGCATGATGTGCACGCCCTCATCCTTGGCCGCGCCCAGACTGGCCTTCAGGCGTTTTTCTAGCTTCTATTTTTCAAAAATACTCTGGGGTGAATTGAGCGCAAGCGAAAGAGGGGCAAAGCCCCTGCCGAGCGTAGCGAGGCCACGCCCAACTGTTGGCGTTTTGCGCAGCAAAACCGTCCAACAGGCGGGAGTACACGGTTTGGCTCTGGCGATAGGGTCCGGCCCGGAAGTGCCTTTGCTTCGGGGAGGGCCAAGGGTGCACCTGGGCCGATGTTACCTTTTTCAGGATACCCCCTTTTGTGTGCGCTTCCAGTATGGCAAACTCCTCAAGCCCTTCAGATTGCTGCAACGGGCAAGTTTTACGGCATGGCGGCGACAAGGAAACGGACCGATGAGCAAAACGGACGGATACAGGATTTATGCCATTGGCGATATCCACGGCTGCTTGGCCGAGCTTGAAGCCATGCAGGCCCGCATTAAAGCGGACCTCGCGGCGCACCCCCACCCCAAGCCACTGGTGATTTATCTTGGCGACTATATGGACCGTGGCCCCGACTGCCGCGGGGTGCTGGAAAACCTGATGCAGGCCAGCACGGCGACCCTACCAGCGCGGTTTCTCTATGGCAATCATGACAGCTACCCCAAGCTCTACCTGCAAGACCCTCTGGGTATGCACGGCTGCCGCTTCCACTGGCTAGAACCGGTGATGGGCGGGCAAATAACGCTGGAGAGCTACGGCGCGTGGGGGGCGGTGCCGGAAAAGGCCGCGGCCTTTCGCGACGCCTTTGCCGATGTCTACCCACAGGCGCATTATGACTGGCTGGAGGGCTGCGCGCGCTCCATCCGAATTGGCGGTTACTTTTTTGCCCATGCGGGCGTGAACCCCGAGCGGACTCTGGACGCGCAGGCGGAGCAGGACCTGATCTGGATTCGCCAGCCCTTCCTGAACTTCAAGGGAGATTTCGGCGCGATTGTGGTTCACGGCCACACGCCTGTTGACGAGGTGGAAAACCACGGCAACCGGATAGCGGTGGATACCGGCGCCGTATTTGGCCGCAAGCTTTCCTGCCTTGTTCTGGAGGACGACGTGCAGGAACTGCTGGAGGCGACAGGGCGCGTGCCCTGCCCCGTAGGCCATGGGCTAAGCCGACAGACCTAACCTCACATCGGAAAGCCTTTTGGCCCTGCCCTGCAAAGCGGCACACAGGTAAACACGTGGGCAAGGCAGAAAATCTCGGTTGTTTCCGGGCTTGAGAATGGTTTTTCGGCTCTACGTTGAAACACGTAACATGCCCTGCCATTGAAACGGTGATTGTGAAGCAATGGCGCTCACGCGCGGGGCGTGATGTTCGGTCCCTTTGGTACCCGCAGATGCGTAGTCTGGCCTACCCCTGAAATGGATTCACATTTACGTCGCCAGACCCTCCATTCGAACCGTTAAATGGCCGCATGCCCATTAGCTAAAATCCACCCTGCCTATTGCACCGGATGCAGCGCAATAGTATGAAGGTCGGTAACACCTCGTTTCATAATGTTACCGAAAGACTGTGCCATGACCGACCGCCCCACCAGCATTGACTATGAAGGCCTGCTCGCCTGCGCCCGCGGCGAAATGTTTGGCCTTGGTAACCCGCAATTGCCGCTGCCGCCGATGCTGATGATGGACCGGATCACAGAAATTTCCGCCGATGGCGGCTCCAACGGCCAGGGTCATGTGGTGGCCGAGCTCGACATAAAGCCCGACCTCTGGTTCTTCCCGTGCCATTTTGTCGGCAACCCGATCATGCCCGGCTGCCTCGGGCTGGATGGCATGTGGCAGCTTACCGGCTTCAACCTTGGCTGGCGCGGGATGAAGGGCAAGGGCATGGCACTGGGCGCGGGTGAGGTGAAATTCACCGGCATGGTCACCCCCGAAACCAGGCTGGTGCGCTATGAAATTGATTTCACCCGTGTGATCGACCGCCGCCTGAAGGTTGGCCGCGCCAATGGCAAAATGTTTGCCGATGGGGAATTGTGCTATGAGGTGACCGACCTTAAAGTCGGCCTGTCACAAGAATAACCTTTTTGAAAGGACCGCCCATGCGCAGAGTTGTTGTCACCGGTTTAGGGGTGGTCTCCCCGATCGGAAATAGTGCGGACGAGGTGCTGGCGTCGCTCAAGGCGGGCCGCTCGGGCATCACCGCCAATGAGGAGATGGCCGCGCGCGGCTTTCGCAGCCAGATTGCGGGCGCGCCCGATATTGACGTGACTGCGCATATAGACAAGCGCACCCTGCGCTTTATGGGGCGCGGCGCGGCCTATGCTTACATTGCCATGGGGCAGGCGATTGCCGATGCGGGGCTGACCGAAGCCGACATTTCCAACCCGCGCACCGGCCTTGTGGCGGGCTCCGGCGGGCCGTCCACCTCCTCCATGTTCACCGCCCACCAAACGGTGCTGGAACGCGGCGCGCCCAAGCGGATCGGCCCGTTTGCGGTGCCCAAATGCATGTCCTCCACCGTGTCGGCCAACCTTTCGACCGCCTATAAAATCAAGGGCATAAACTACTCGATCACCTCCGCTTGCTCCACCTCGCTGCACTGCATCGGCTCGGCGGCTGAACAGATCATGATGGGCAAGCAGGATGTGATGTTCGCCGGTGGTGGCGAGGAGCTGGACTGGACCCTGTCCTGCCTGTTTGACGCCATGGGCGCCATGAGCAGCAAATATAACGAGACCCCCGAAAAGGCCTCCCGCGCCTTTGACGCGGGGCGCGACGGCTTCGTGATCGCAGGCGGTGGCGGGATGCTGGTGCTTGAGGAACTGGAGCACGCCAAAGCGCGCGGGGCGAAGATTTATGCCGAGGTCACGGGCTATGCCGCCACCTCTGACGGCCACGATATGGTCGCGCCCTCGGGGGAGGGCGGCGAGCGGGCCATGCGGCTGGCGCTTGAAACCCTGCCCGAGGGCCGCAAGGTGGGTTATATCAACGCCCACGGCACTTCTACCCCCGTTGGCGATGTGGGCGAAGTGGAAGCCGTGCGCCGCGTGTTTGGCCGGGGCTCCACCCCGCCGATCAGCTCCACCAAATCCATGACCGGCCATTCCCAGGGGGCCACCGGCGCGCTGGAAGCGATCTTTTGCCTGCTGATGCTGGAGCATGATTTCATCGCACCCTCGATCAACGTAGAAACGCTTGATGAGGCCCTCGACCCCGCCGAAATCGCCACCGAGCTGGTGGAAAACGCCGGGCTTGATACGGTCATGACCAACAGCTTCGGCTTTGGCGGCACCAACGGCTCGATGCTGTTGAGCAAATTTGTGGAGTAGCGGCGATGGCTGACCTAATGAAGGGCAAACGCGGGCTGGTAATGGGGGTGGCGAACAACCGCTCCATCGCCTGGGGCATTGCCCAAACGCTGGCCAATGAGGGGGCCGAACTGGCCTTCACCTATCAGGGCGATGCCTTTGGCAAACGGGTGCGGCCGCTGGCCGAGAGCCTCGGCTCCCGCATTGTGCTGGATGCCGATGTGCAAAGCGAGGAGTCGCTGGATGCGGTTTTCAAGGCGCTGAAAGACGAATGGGGCAGCATTGATTTTCTGGTCCACGCCATTGCGTATTCCGACAAGGAAGAACTCACGGGGCGCTTTACCGGCACCAGCCGCAAGAACTTCCTCAACTCGATGGATATTTCCTGCTACAGCCTGATTGATGTGTCCCGCCGCGCCGCCAAGCTAATGCCGGAGGGTGGCTCGATCATCACGCTTACGTATTTTGGCTCTCAGCGGGTCATCCCGAATTATAACGTCATGGGCGTGGCCAAAGCGGCGCTGGAAAGCACCGTGCGCTACCTCGCGAATGACCTAGGCCCGGATGGGATTCGGGTGAATGCTGTCAGCCCCGGGCCGATGAAAACCCTCGCCGGGGCCGCTATTGGCGGGGCGCGCAAGGTTTATCGCCACACCGAGGAAAACGCGCCACTCAGAAGCAACGCCACGCTGGAATCTGTGGGCGGCACCGCGATGTTCCTGATGTCTGATTATGGTGCCCATACCACGGGCGAAACCATTTTTGTGGATAGCGGCTACCACGCGCTGGGCATGGCACAGGCGGAAAACCTGTAGGGCGGGCTTTAGCCCGCCTGACCTTTCGGCAGCACCAGTTCCAGCCCGACGGCGATGGTGTTGGGCGTAGACAGCACGCCCGAATTCGCATCGAATATGCGCCGGAACAGCAGGGAATCCCCGTAAAGCGCGTTGGCATACTGGCCAAGGGAGTCGCCGGGTTCAACGGTGATCACCCAATCCTCGCCCCTCAGCCGGACCCGCTCCAGAATGGCGCGCACATTGGCGGGCGCATCGGGTGCAATCTCCGGCATTGCGACCACGGCATCCGGCAGGGTGGTCACCGAAAGCTGGAGACTTTGCTGCACAGGAGCTTGCGGCACACGCGCCTGGGCCACCGAGCTGATTGCGGCCAGGTCCGCCTCGTCAATCGCGGCCAGATCCACATCCTGATCCGCGTTCTTTTCCAAATACATCATCGTAGCGGAAAACAGGCTGCGGGCATTAAAATACCCGTCAGCATCCAGCAGGGCCCCCGGCAGCGTTATGTCACTATGATCAGCCAGATAGGCTTCAAAATAATCTGCCGTTTGCAGCAAATTCATGCCGGAGCGCTTGCCCGCATCCACCATGCGCTGCACGCGCAGGCGCAAGGGTGCGACATCGGCTTCCCCCGTGGCAAGGGCTTCCAAGGCTAATAGCACCTGCTCGGAATAATGGTTGATACGGCGAATATCTCTGTCGGTCAACACCAGCGGGCTGGCCTGCGACACGGATACCCCCAAGGACTCCAGACCGCGCGGCGCGGCGGGGTCATTGCTGGCGGCAAATAGCGGGGTCGCCAGGGCGCAAAGAAGCGCGCCCGAAAAAATACGGGATATATTAGACAAGGTCCACTTCCTTCACTAAACTACAAATCGTTACAGTTGCAATTATTCGCATATGTTGCTGATAGTCAAGATCCTGCACAGGATGACGCAGGGACACCATGCAACATCCCCTCTGATTTTCGCGACATATATCGCGACCAAGGGGGGTTATTCACTTTAAGGAGAGTTCAGCATTGGCCATCACAACCTGTATTTTTGACGCTTACGGCACGTTGTTTGACGTCGCCGCCGCCGCGCGAATCGCGGCATCCGAACCCGGGCGGGAAGCGTTTGCCGAAAAATGGCCGCAAATTGCCGCTGACTGGCGGGCAAAGCAGCTACAGTATACGTGGCTCAGGGCGGTATCCGATACCCATTGCGACTTCTGGAAAGTGACGCAAGACGGGCTGGATTACGCATTGGAAGCCGCCGGACTGCAAGACCTTGTGCTGCGCGAACGCCTGTTGGCGCTTTATTGGGAGCTGTCGGCCTATCCGGAAGTGCCAAAGATGCTGGCGGCGCTGAAAGCGGCGGGGATGAAGACGGGCATCCTCTCCAACGGCTCGCCCCGTATGCTGTCGGGCGCGGTGGAATCTGCGGGCATCGGGGATATGCTGGATGCGGTTTTGAGCGTTGAAAAGCTGGGGGTTTTCAAGCCCCATCCTTCGATTTATCGCTTGGTAGACGGGCATTTTGCCGTGCGCCCCAAACAGGTGCTGTTTGTGTCGTCCAACGGCTGGGATGCCGCTTATGGCGCGCATCACGGCTTTCATACCGTGTGGGTGAACCGCGCGGGCGAACCGATGGACCGCTTGCCGACCTCCCCGCAGCACATTATGCGGGACCTTACAGACATTCCCCAACTGGCAGCGCGCTTATGAAACCCTTTAAAACTCATGACGGCCTGACGCTTGATTACAAAATCGAGGGCGCAGGCAAGCCCCTGCTTTGCCTCCCCGGCCTCATCCGCGACCTCAACGATTTCGACGAGCTGGCGGCGGCAATGGCGGGCGAGGCGCAGGTGATCCGCCTGACCATGCGCGGGCGGGGGCGCTCGGACCGGGCGGCGGATTACAAGAGCTATAACGTGGTGCAGGAGGCGCGCGATGTGGTGGAATTCATGGATTTCCTCGGGCTGGGCAAGGCCACGGTGGTGGGCACCTCGCGCGGCGGGCTGAATGCGATGATTCTGGCCGCCACCGCGCCGGAGCGGCTGGCGGGGGTGCTGCTGAATGACATCGGCCCCGAGCTGATGCAGGGCGGCATTGGCGACATCATGGCGCGCATCGGCAAGCCGCCAGTGGCCAGGGATCTGGCCGAACTGGTGGCGGGGATAAAGGCCGATATGGCAACCGCCTTCCCCGATTTGAGCGATGCCAAATGGGAAGAACTGGCGCGGCGCTGGTTTAGGGTTTCGGATGCAGGCGTGGCGCTGAATTATGACCCCGCAATCGGCCGTGCCTTGCACGAACAGGGTGAGGGCGAGCCGCCGGACCTGTGGGGCCTGTTTGACCTGATGGCCGGGGTGCCGCTGGCGCTGCTGCGCGGGGCGAACTCGGACCTCTTAAGCGCCGAAACCGCCGCAGAGATGCAGGCGCGCCGCCCCGATATGCTGTTTGCCGAAGTGCCCAATCGTGGGCATATCCCGCTGCTGGACGAGCCGGAATCGCTTGAAATCATTCGCAAATTGCTGGAGGCGGCATGAGCACCCTTGAGATGATCCACGCCGCTTACGGGCGGATTAAGCCTGTGGTGCGTCGCACGCCCCTGCTAAGTTCTCCGTTTCTGGACGAGATCGCGGGGCGGCGGGTGCTGGTGAAGGCGGAATGCCTGCAACATACGGGCAGCTTCAAGTTTCGCGGGGCCTATGCGGCGCTTTCGGGCTTGGATACGGCAGCGCGGGCGCGCGGGGTGATCGCGTTTTCCTCGGGCAACCATGCGCAGGGCATCGCCTTGGCGGCGAAGATGCATGGCACAACGGCCACCATTATTATGCCCGCCGATGCCCCTGAAATGAAAATAGAAAACACCAAGGCGCTGGGGGCCGAGGTGGTGCTTTATGACCGCGCCACAGAGGACCGCGACGAAATCGGCACGCGGCTGAGTGTCGAGCGCGGGTTGACGCTGGTCAAACCCTTTGACGAGCCGCTGGTGATTGCGGGGCAAGCCTCGGTGGGGCTGGAGATTGCGGCGCAATGCGAGGCTGACGAGGCCGAGGTGCTGGTGCCCTGCGGCGGTGGCGGGCTGACCTCGGGCGTGGCGCTGGCGCTCTCGGAGGCGCGGCCCGCCTGGCGGGTGCACCCGGTGGAGCCGGAGGAATTTGACGACGCGACGCGCTCGCTGGTGAGCGGCAAGCGGGAGGAAAACGCCCGCCGCGACGGCTCGATTTGTGATGCGATTATTACCCCGAGCGTGGGGGAGATCACCTTTCCGATTCTGCGCGCCCATTGCGCGGCGGGGGTGGTAGTAAGCGAGGCGGAGGCCCTGCAGGCGATGGCGCTGGCCTTTTCGCGCCTGAAAATCGTGGTGGAGCCCGGCGGGGCCGTGGCGCTGGCGGCGGCGCTGTTTCACGGCGACGCGCTCAGCGGCGAAACGGTGATCGCCGTGGCTTCGGGCGGCAATGTAGACGCTGAAATGTTTGCGCGGGCAGTAACGGGGTAAAACCCCTCCCTAAGTTACGTAGGGTGCGTGGTCCCCCACGCACCTTTGTTAATCCGCCAATTCCCGCGCCTCATCCACCAGCATCACCGGAATGCCGTTGCGAATCGGGAAGGCCAGCCCTGCGCCCTTGGACACCAGCTCTTGCGCCGCCGCATCATAGCGCAGCGGCGAGCGGGTGACGGGACAGACGAGGGCTTCAAGAAGCTTCGGGTCGGGTTTGCTAACATCGCTCATCGGTTACGCCAAAATCATCGAGGCCAGCCTACGGCGGCCTTTTTGGGCAATTTCCGAGGTGGGCCCAAGCGCATCGA